>CAZDWG010000006.1:2346-21616 GCA_964509005.1 uncultured Zetaproteobacteria bacterium | reverse complement strand
TAAAATATACCACAATATTAATCTTTATGAAAGAACTTATGGGACGATTAATACTTCACAAGTTAACGTTTTCTCCGTAACAGCACCAGACACGAACCGCCACGCGTTTCGGGCTTGGGGATTGTCGCCAGCACATGTCCGGCAAAGGGTCCTTCCGCCAGCCACAGGTAAACCGCCTCCTTTAATATCGGACGGCCATCCCGCGAATGGAGGCCTCGCCCATGTACCAGGCACAAAACCCGATCATGTCTCGTCAGAGCCTGTTGCATGCAGTGATCGAGCAGGGCGAAGGCCTTTTCGCGCGTCAGACCATGTAAATCGACCTCTATATCCACCGGTGGCCGTCCATTTCCCAGTTGGCGCAACCGTTCCGACGAAATGCCGTCGGCCCTCAGCACCCACGTTTCCGCCGACCTCTCCAGCTGGAAACCTCCCGGCCCCACGGAGGAAGGACGCTCCGTTTCCATAGCCCTGTGAATTCGGGGGAGCGGTTTATTCGCTTGCTTGCGAGATTTGTTTTGTAACCTCCGCACACCACGCATGGCATGGTCGAACAGGTCATCATTATCCGGCATGGACTAGAATTCTTTGCGCCCGGGGCGCGTCATCAATTCTCGCACGGCATCCGTTAAGCGAAGATTCCCGTGCAGAACCTGATACACCGATTCCATTAGCGGCACCTCCACATCAAGCCTGGCCGCCAGCGCATGAACAGCACGGGCCGTACCTAAACCTTCCACCACCTGGCCAATGTGTACTTTCGCCCTGGCAACATCCATACCCTGAGCCAGCGCCATGCCAAAGCGGCGATTTCGGGATAATTCGCCGGTACATGTGAGGACCAGATCGCCCAGCCCGGATAAACCCATCAGCGTCTCCCGACGGCTGCCGCATGCACAGGCAATACGCGCCATTTCCGCCAATCCACGGGTCATCACGGCGGCGACGGCGTTATGTCCCAACTGCATTCCATTAGCCATGCCCGCGGCAATGGCAACCACATTTTTCAACGCACCACCCAATGAAACGCCAGCAGGATCATCACTGGCATAAATACGAAAATTCGTATCCGTAAAGAACAGTGCTGCGGCTTCAGCCTGCTTCATATCCGATGCGGCCATGGTCATGGCCGTCGGCAATCCTCTGGCAACCTCCATGGCAAAAGACGGACCGGAAAGCACGATGCTTCTCGCGGCCCCGAGATGGCGAATGAGCAATTCGTCGGTACGTTCAAGCGTGTCCGGATGGATGCCCTTAAAGGCGGCAATAACGGGCACGTCGGATACTTTCGCCACTTGCGGCAGAACAGACTCAGCCGCCGAGCTGGGCGTGGCAATAATGACGGCCCGCACATCACCAAGCGCATCATCAGGATCAGATATAACTTCAAGGCTATCCGGGAATGAAATTCCGGAGAGGTAGGCATCATTCTCGCGTGCCCGCTGCATCCGCGCCGCCTTCTTCGGGTCACGGGCCAGCAAGCGGACGGGACGCCCCTGACGCGCCAGCACCATAGCCAATGCCGTACCCCATGATCCCGCGCCAATCACGCAAATCGGCGTATTCATCTGCTCCGCCGTCCCGCCCACGCAGCGAGCAGAAGCGGAACAATCAGACCCAGGAGCGGCAGGTTACCCCAGCGTTGATAAGGCGTCCGCACATCTGAATCGCGGTATTTTCCCAATACGACACCCTGGGTAAACCAGGGTATGGTCTGTTCAATATTTCCATTCGGCGCCACAATGGCCGACACGCCGGTATTGGCGGCGCGTAGCAGGTAACGTCCGGTTTCCACGGCGCGCATACGTGCTGCCTGCAAATCCTGCCATGTCGCGGGCGTGTGTCCGTACCATGCGTCATTGGTGACATTAACCAGGACCGATGCCGTATTTGCACGCTGGCGCGCCTCGCGCGGAAAAATCGCTTCATAACATACCAGCGAGCCATAACGCCCGTGGGCGCCTTGTAATACACCCGAATCATGGGATGGCCGGAAATTGGCAATATTGGGCACCAGAGCATGCAGGAATGGAATCCACGAGGGTACGTATTCGCCAAATGGCACCAGATGCCGTTTGCCCACGAATTGCAATTTCTTCACGCCGGGCTGAAGCAAATAAATTCCATTGTGCGCAATAGCTTGTGCAGAGCCTCCACCACCATCGAGTTTGAGGCCGCCAAACAAGACCGGGATATTCCACTCCCGCATGCGCCGCAACAGCCACGTTTTCCATTCCGGCGCCCGCTTCAGAAACAAGGGCACGGCTACTTCCGGCCATATAATCAAATCACTCTGTCTGGCGGCCCGCGCCGATAGTCGTACATAACGGTGCATGGTTTCATTGAGAAAGTCCGCATTCCATTTCAGCTTCTGGGGAATGTTGGCCTGTATCAGCGCTACGCGATGGATAGCCCCGTTAGCCTGATAAGGCGCGGGCGCGGCAAACAGGCACAGGCCAGCGACGGCAGCACCCGCCAGGCCCCAGCGATAATGTTTAAATTGTAGCATGAACGCCAGTGAAACCGCCAGCAAGGCGGGCAGGAGGGCCGCACCATACACGCCTACTACCGCAGCCCAGCCAATGGCGGGTGTATTCAGCAACAGACTACCAAGCGGGGTCCACGGCAACCCCGTAAACAAGTGCCCACGCAGCCATTCTTCCCCCACCGTCAGGATGGGGAATACAATCAACATACAGGGGCTGTTCCTCGCCAGTTTGTAACTACCCCAGGCCAGCGCTGCCGGGAATAGCCCCAAAACAAAACCGACCAGCGCAGTTGCCAATATGGCCCATGGCCATGCCAGCGGTCCGAAGGTGTGGAAGGTGAGCGCCAGCCACCATGCGCCAACGCCAAACCAGCCAAGCCCGAAAGCCCAGCCCATGATCAGGGGCCTGCCGCGTACAAATACCAGTATCCAGCCCGCAAGCGCCAACACGCTCAGCCATTTATAATCATAAGGGGAAAAAGAAAAAGGCATGAGGTTGCCAAGCAGAAACGCTACCGCCAGCATGACCCATTGTGGGCGCCCCCATGCTCGCCCCTGCACTTGAGACGGATGCTTAGTGAGTAGGAGCATCGGCTATGGGGGTGATATGTAGCTTGAGAACGCGCCTGGGCTCCGCCGCCAGCACATGAACCATCAGCCCGGCCACCTCGATGCACTCTCCCTTCGCCGGAATGCGCCCGCACAAACTGGTCACCAAACCGCCGACCGTATCGTAATCGCCTTTCGGCAACGGGCGCTCCAGCACCTCTTCCAAATCCTCAACGTGCAAGCGGCCGGACACGACATAGCCGCCATCCTCGCCCCGTATGCGTTCATCGACCCCGCCCACCTCGCCGACCTCATTCATGGCGCCTACAATCTCGGCCAGCAAGTCGGAAAGCGTAACCAGCCCTCCCGTGCCGCCATATTCATCCATGACCATGGCCAGATGTGCGCCCTGCTCTTTCATGCGGTCCAAAAGCCCGAGTGCCAGTTGCGATTCCGGTACTTTCAGACAGGGCATGATCATGCTGGAGAGTTGTTTGTTGTTATCCTCGATTGCAGCGGAGAAGACATCCCATGCATGAATCACGCCCTTGATGTTGTCCAGATTATCGGCATAGACCGGCAATCTGGAATAACCATTGTCGGCAATCTTTCTCGCCGCGTCCTTAAGCGGCATACTTACCTCAAGGGCGACAATCTCTGAGCGCGGAACCATCAGTTCCCGTACCCGAACATCGCGGAACATCACCAAACTTTCAAGCATGCGGCGGTGATCATCGGACTGTACGGCCTCCGCCCTGCCAATCAGCGCCAGCAGTTCACCTTCATCACGTCCGGGCCGCAAACGCTTAATCCATCGTGTGCGCAAGCGCTCCCGCCAGCGATCAAACATGATGCCTTCTTGCGAAGCCATCAAAGCGCCCATGAATGGGCGCGCAAATCAAAAAGGGCAACACGTTCACTCTTGGTAAGAGAATAATTCACTCCTTTCCATACGGGTCATGCAGGCCAAGCTGCGCCATGGCATGGCTTTCCATGGCTTGCATACGCTCTGCCTGCGCCTCGTCCGCATGATCGCGACCCAGCAGGTGTAACACACCATGGATGATGAGGTGCAACAAGTGCGCACGGGTGCTGATGCCTAGCCTGACAGCTTCTTTCTCCACGAAAGGCCATGCCAAAATGATATCCCCCAGTGACTCTTCAAAATGAAAATCGGGGCCATCCTGCATGGGAAACGACAGCACATCAGTGATCGTATCCTCATGTCGCCACTGCCGATTGAGGCTACGCACGGCCTCATTACCTGCCAAACGCAGGCACAATGTCACGGTGCGGCTTACGCCTGCCTGGGCACAGGCGGCAGCCGCGGCCTGGCGCATGCGCGATTCATCCGGCAAGCCGGAGTAACTCATGTTCCCGTCGATGATGATGTCAATCATGATGACTTCTTGCGAAGCCATCAAAGCGCCCATGAATGGGCGCGCAAACCAGAAAGGCTATGGGACTTTTTGCAACTTGATCAATCATCATGATTCACCTGCCTCGCTGCGTTCGTAGGCGGCGACAATTTTCTCCACCAATGCATGCCGCACAACGTCCCGACCACTTAAACGGTGGATTCCTACATGCTCCAGACCTTCCAATACCTGTAAGGCATGTAGCAGGCCGCTATGATGTTTGACGGGAATGTCCACCTGTGTTGTATCTCCGGTTACGACCATCTTCGAGGAGAATCCAAGGCGTGTCAGAAACATTTTCATTTGTTCGCGTGTGGTGTTCTGCGCCTCGTCCAGGATGACGAACGCATCATTGAGGGTGCGTCCGCGCATATAAGCCAGTGGCGCGACCTCAATGCGCCCGGATTCCATGAGGCTGTTCATTTTCTCCAGGCCGACCATATCGGCCAGGGCATCAAATAATGGCCGCAGGTACGGGTCTACCTTTTGTTGCATATCGCCCGGCAAAAAGCCCAGCCGCTCTCCGGCTTCGACGGCCGGACGGGTTAAAATCAAGCGTTCTACCTGATGTGAATGCAGCGCCTCAACAGCCATAGCCACGGCCAGATAGGTTTTTCCCGTGCCCGCTGGACCCACCGCAAGCGTTAAAACATGCTGGCGAATACTGTCCAGATAACGCCGTTGATTGGGCGTCTTGCCCTGAATACGGCGCCGTCCGGCCATCACGACACCGGCATTCGCCTCCGGCATGTCGTTTGCGCCCGTGTCTACTGCGGCCTGAGTGCGTAATGCACCTTCCAGTTGCACATCCTCAATCGCCCCCTTTTCCGCCCATGGCAACAGCGCATGCACGACCTCAGCCGCCGCTCGCACCTTATCCCCCTCAATCCGCCAGTTGCCGGGACGCCCGAGAAAATGCACTCCGAACTGCGCTTCAATTCGGCGTAAAATGCGGTTTTTGCTGCCACAGAGGTTGCGCAGGATTTGTGGTCCAACATCGGCAACATTCAGATGAACGCAGGACTCCGGCTGTTTACCCGCCATACTTCAACGCTTGATCTGCTCGCCGCGAAGCGACTGGCCATAGGCCCTGGTGATTTTGACCGGCAAAATTTGTCCCTTCTGCCGCGCATGACCCTTGAAATGAACAATTTTGAAATCCGGCGTTCGTCCCTGCATGTCACCCGCCGTCCGGCTTGCCTTTTCTACCAGTATATGAACGACTTTGCCCACTTGAAGCCGGTATCGCGTATAGCTGCTTTCGCGCATCAGGGCCAGCAATTGTTGTAACCTTGCGTTCTTCACCGTATCGGATACGTCATCTTCAACCCTGGAAGCGGGCGTACCGGGGCGCGGCGAATAATTGAAACAATAGGCGGAATCAAATCCGACCTGGCGCACCAGTGACAGCGTATCCTCAAAGTCGGCATCGGTCTCTCCGGGAAAACCGACAATGAAATCCGACGACAGGGCCATGTCCGGGCATGCTTCCCGCAATCGCTGAATGGTATTCAGGTACTGTTCTCGCGTATGCCCGCGGTGCATGGCTTTGAGAACCCGGTCGGATCCACTCTGAACAGGCAAATGCAGATAGGGCATCAGGGACGGAAGCTCAGCAAAGGCATCAATCAGACCATCACTCATCTCCATCGGGTGACTGGTGGTAAAGCGCAAACGAAGGAGCCTGTCCAACTCCGTCACCGCGTGCAACAGCATGGCAAAGTCCCATTCCTCACCTCCCGGACCTGAACCCAGATAGCCATTCACATTTTGTCCCAAAAGGGTGATTTCCACGACGCCCTGATCCAGCAAATCCCGGCATTCGCTCAGCACATCGGAAACAGGCCGGGAAAATTCGGGGCCACGTGTATAGGGAACAACACAGAAGGTACAAAATTTATCGCACCCTTCCATGATCGTAACAAAGGCGGAGTGCTCCGCTTTACCGACTCTGGGTAAATGATCGAACTTCTCGATTTCCGGCATCTCCGTTTCGGTCAGTTGCACGCGCTCGCGCCGTATCTTGTTGACCATTTCAGGTAGCTTATGATAACTCTGTGGCCCAAAAACCATATCCACGAACGGTGCGCGCCGCATAATGCGGCTGCCTTCCTGTTGCGCCACGCAGCCGCCCACGCCGATAATCAGGTCGGGGCGTTCCTCCTTGAGCAGACGGTAACGCCCCAACTCGGAATATACTTTTTCTTCAGCCTTCTCGCGTACAGAGCATGTATTCATTAGAATGACATCAGCATCCGCCGGATTCTCAACCCGGCGCAAGCCATACGTTTCCTGCATCAAATCAACCATACGCGACGAGTCATACTCGTTCATCTGACAGCCATACGTTTTGATAAAAAGCGTATCCAAGTGTTTATTCCCCATCAGCCACGTCGTTTACGCACCGCCACGGCCAGTTCACCTAGCATCATTTCGGTATCATCCCATCCGATACAGGCGTCCGTGACACTCTGGCCGAAGACCAGGCCCTGTCCGGCGACGACATTTTGCCGTCCGGCGACCAGGTGACTTTCAATCATCGCGCCAACAATGCATGCATTGCCATCGGCGATCTGGCCTGCGACATCATGGCAAACAGACATCTGGCGTTCATACTTTTTTCTGCTGTTGGCGTGAGAAAAATCAATCATCAGCCTTGCCGTAAGGCTCGCGGCCTCCAGTTCCTCGCAGGCCCTGCGCACGCAAGGCGCATCATAGTTGGGCTGGCGCCCGCCACGCAAAATAATATGACAATCTTCATTCCCCGAGGTGGAAAAAATGGCCGAACGCCCCTGTTTGGTCAACGACATGAAATGATGTGGGTGTGATGCCGAACGGATGGCGTCCACGGCCACCTTGAGTCCGCCGTCGGTCGCATTCTTGAAACCCACCGGGCAGGACAAGCCGCTGGACAGTTCGCGGTGCGACTGGGATTCCGTGGTGCGTGCGCCAATCGCACCCCAACTCACCAGATCCGCCACATACTGCGGACTGATAAGGTCCAGGAATTCCGTTCCGGCCGGTACGCCCATTTCATTGACATCCAGCAACAGTTGGCGAGCCAGGCGCAGACCCTTGTTGATTTGAAACGTATCATCGAGATCGGGATCGTTAATCAAGCCCTTCCAGCCCACCGTCGTGCGCGGCTTTTCAAAATAACAACGCATCACAATCAGTAGATCATCCGCCAGATCCTCCCGTACCTTTACCAGCTTCCGGGCATACTCGCGCGCGGCATCCGGATGATGGATAGAGCATGGGCCGACTACAACCAACAGACGGTCATCTTCACCCCTTAAAATATCACGGATCGCATGTCGGGTTTCATAGGTGGTTTTCGCCGCCCGTTCAGTCACCGGATGCTCCCTGTGCAATTGCTCGGGTGGAATGACCTCGGCCACACCCACAATGCGCAAGTCATCTGTTTTGTATGTCATATCTGCTGTCATCTATTCCTCGGGCACGCAACTATACGCAAACAACGACGATTTTCGAGACCTTGTCTAGCCAAATAAAAATATATGCTTGACTTCTATATGATAATGATAATGATTCTCGGTATGAATCAACTTACCCGAACGATATCATCGTATTCTTTTACCCCTCTGCTGCTCGTATGTCTGATGTTTGCCGCAAGTCCTGCCTTAGCCAAAAAGGTTTATTCTCCCAATGTTGAGGGAGGCGAACTTGAACTGGAATACCAGGGTGATATCACCGTGGATGGAGACCAGAAGAAAAATGGAACCAACCGGCACCAATTCGAGGTTTCTTATGGCATCACAGATCGCTGGCATTCAGGAATATACGGCATTTTCACCGACGCACCGGGACGAAAGTTTCGTTATTCCGCCTTCAAATGGGAGAATATTTATCAGCTCTTTGAGCCGGGCGCTCAATGGCTGGATGCGGGCCTGTATCTGGAATACTTCGTTCCCGCAGCCAGTCAAAATGAAAAGCAGGCACTTGAATTCAAGCTATTGCTGGAAAAAAATATCGGTTCCTGGACGCACACGCTCAATATCGTATTGGCGAAACAGTTTGGCGATTCGACAAAAGATATCTCGTATGGCTATGCATGGCGCAGCAAGTGGCAGTTGACACGCGCCTTCAGTCCCGGATTCGAGGCTTACGGAACCATCGGCCCGCTGCGCAAATTCCGGCCCGTTGACCAACAATCCCATCTCGCAGGTCCCGTAGTGTACGGAAAATTAACCGACAGTTTGAAATATGAAGTCGGTTATCTGTTTGGTCTCACGCACGGCAGCGTGGACGGCAACGTGAAGCTCAATCTGGAGTTTGAGTTCTAGCAGTTAAGCAAACTCCGGGAGGATATCGGCGGGGAAAACAGGGCCGTCCACACAGACGCGGCGGTAATGTTCGCCGTCTTTCTCCAGCGTTTTGACCACGCATCCGGCGCAGCCGCCGATACCGCAGGCCATGTATTCTTCCAGTGAGAGTTGTGTTGGAAGATCAAGTTCCCGGCCCAGCCTGGCAACGGCGTGCAGCATGGGGTGGGGTCCGCAGGCCAGGAGCGTGCATCGGCTCCGTTCCGCGGCATCCAATGCCGTGAGATAATCCCTTGCCAGGTCGGGCACATACCCTGCGTAACAACCATAAAGCCCTGCATTGGAAGCGAGACGCGAGGGAATGCCGCGATCTTCCAGCGAAGCGATACCCAGGATGGTATTACCGCCAACGCCGGGCAAAAGAAATTGTGAGGGCTTCAGCGCAAACGGAAATTCGACTTCCGAACCGGCAAAGACCACCATACCCGCCTGACCGTTCAATGCGTCCGCGGCAAAAATCATTGGTGGAATACCGACACCACCGCCAATCATCACATAGCGCCGCGCCGTATCGCTCAAATCAAACGGTCTGCCAATAGGGCCGAGCATCGG
This sequence comes from uncultured Zetaproteobacteria bacterium, assembly GCA_964509005.1. GTDB lineage: Bacteria > Pseudomonadota > Zetaproteobacteria > Mariprofundales > Mariprofundaceae > JAUZQZ01. The sequence continues at coordinate 12,263 of CAZDWG010000006.1, read as the reverse complement.
CAGCATTTCACCCACCTCTCGGTCGCGCAATGCCCGCGTACCGTCACCGACAACCTTGACCAGCAGGTCAATCGTTCCTTTCTCCAGATGGGTTAGCATGATGGAAATGGGCCGCCTGAGCGGTCGGTCTGGTGAAACACGGAGATGAACGAATTGCCCCGGCTTGGCGTATTGGGCGGTTTTCGGTGCTTTGAGTCTTAGGATAAACTGATCGCCGGGGTGATGAATATTGGCGACGACCTTGGCCTGTTCTTCAAAGATAGTATTCCTATGTGACATACAATTATTCCACCTATTGAAGTTCATGAAGTGTTTCACAATATGAACTATCTGTCAGAAATGATTGAAACCCTTTTATCCAAACCGCAGCCTTAGAATCTGGTACAATGAACCACCCGTCATTTTTTCCTTTTTTCCAGACACATGGCTCCGCAGCTTTGACTAGGAGGGAATTCACGATTTCAATCTCACAAGCGTTTCCGTTGGACTACGTCAGCAGTTGAAAGTGCCTGAATGAGGATGCTCTCCTGTCAAATGTTAGCACTGTGGAACAGCCGGATTCAATCGCCACATGTGCAATCAACACATCCGACAGATCCTCATTGCCGTTTCTTGCCGAATGAATGAGCTTTTGTAGCGCATCCTGCGCACCGAACGACAGAAAGGGCATTAGCAGCAGTTTTTGCAACGCATCAATGATGTCACGCCGTGAAATAACATAAACGGATTCCAGCACCCAGATCGTTTCCAGCGTCACGGGTAACGGAACAAACAACACCTCCCGATTTTCTTCCGCCTGTTCAAACAAACGGCGCACAATTCGCGCCTGCTTTGCATCATCAGCAACGAGAAAACGGACAAGGACATTGGTGTCCAGCGCCTTCATGCGCCATTCCTCCGCCGCATTTTCTTGCGAATGGCCTCATCCATTTCCGCAACGCTTGCCTTCTTGCCCTTTGCCGTATACTGAAGGCAGCCAAACACCTCCTCCACGCTCCTGGTCACAGGCTTTAATAGCACCTCATGGTCGCTGATTAGGGAAAAATCAATTTTATCGCCGGCATGCAAGTGCAATTTCTTGCGCACATCGCCGGGGATTGTGATTTGTCCTTTACTGGTCAGGGTTGCAAGCGTCATCATTCTCTCCTTACCTACATAACTTATCCTTACTTTATGGTAAGGTGCAGGCGTTGTCAATCCGGGGGTGGGCGGGATGACGTTAATCTTGCGCTGTGATTTCTCCGTCCGAGAATACAACACGCCCACCCTTGATGGTATGCGTCACCTTTCCGGTCAGTTCTCTGCCGTGCCACGGCGTATTCTTTGATTTGGAGAACAGTTTATCGCGGTCCAGCCGCCATGTGGCTTCAGGGTCAAAGATGCAAATGTCGGCGGCTGCGCCTTCGGATAATGTGCCAGTATCCAGATTTAACAGCCTTGCCGGATTGCATGTCATTTTGGCAATGAGGCCCGGCAGGTCCAGCACACCATCACGCACCAGTCCTAATGAGACCGGCAGCATCGTTTCCAGACCGACAATGCCGAAGGCGGCGCAGGAAAGTCCGCAGCGTTTGTCGTCCTCGTGATGTGGCGCATGGTCGGTAGCAATCACTTCAATCGTGCCATCACGCAAACCTTCGATGACGGCTTGCCTGTCTTCCTCGGTACGCAGTGGCGGATTCATCTTGGCATCGGCATTAAAACCGAGCACCTCTTCCTCGGTCAGCGCGAAATGATGGGGCGCAGCCTCAGTCGATACCTTCAGCCCCCCGGCTTTCGCCCGGCGCACCAGTTCCACCGCGCCCTTGGATGAAATGTGCGCAACGTGATAACGCGCATCAGCCAGCTTTGCCAACATGATGTCGCGCGCCACTATATCGTCCTCACCCTCGGCGGGCATGCCTTCCACGCCCAGTTGCGTGGAAATCCAGCCTTCGTTGACGCACCCGCCCGTGGTCAGTTGCAAGTCCTCCGCATGCTGAATGACGAGAAACCCGAAGCTGGATGCATATTCAAGCGCCTTACGCATGATGCCGCCATGCCAGACCGGCATGCCGTCATCGGAAAAGGCAACGGCTCCGGCGCGTACCAATTCACGCATTTCGGTCAGTTCCTTGCCATCGAGATTCTTCGTCACCGCCCCGATGGGATGCACATGGCAAAGACCTGCCTCGCTCGCCCGTTCAATCACTTGCCGGATAACACCGGCATGATCCAGCCGCGGGAACGTATTCGGCATGCAACACATGCTGGTAACGCCACCCGCGACCGCAGCCTTTGAACCAGACTCGATATCCTCTTTCCATTCCTGCCCCGGCTCACGTAAATGGACATGCATGTCCATCAGTCCAGGGCACACGATTCGGCCTTTGGCATCGATGGTTTGGCCTGCTTTGCTTTTGGGCTTTCCGACCGCGACTATGTCACCACCCTCAATCAGCACGTCGGCGATGTCGTCCATACCATTGGCCGGATCTATCACATGCCCGCCTTTAATCAGCAAATCAGCCATTTTTCACCTTGGGCAACATTCATAACAGCTTCCCCTGCGCCTGCATGGCAACTTCGGCCTGCTCACGTTTCCTGCCGCGTCGCGCGGGTTCCGTTTGGCCGCCACCACATAGCGCCGCCAGTACGGCCATGCGCACGGCTACCCCGCACTCTACCTGATCAAGGATATGACTTCTGGCCGAATCCGCGACATCCGACGTAATTTCCACACCACGGTTCATCGGTCCCGGATGCATCACCAGACAATCCTTGTCCGCCATATCCAGGCGGCGGCGGTTGAGCCCATAGCCCTCATGGTATTCACGGAGAGACGGGAAACAGCAGCTTGATGTCAACCGCTCGGTTTGTACCCGCAGCATGTAGAGCACATCGGAACCGGGAATTGCGGCATCGAAATCGTAATAAACCTTGCAGCCAAAACGTTCGATAGCCAGCGGCAGCAATGTTTTCGGAGCCACAATGCGTATGGAATATCCCAGCTTTCGCGCTGCAAGCAGGTGCGAACGCGCCACGCGGGAATGCGCAATATCACCCACGATGGTCATCACTTTACCTTGCGGTGAATCCCACGCTCGTTTCAATGTCAGCAAATCAGTCAAAATCTGGGTCGGGTGCTCATGCGCCCCGTCGCCGGCATTGACGATGGACGTGTCAGGCAGATAATCGGCCAGAAACTCACAGGCTCCGGCCATCGCATGGCGAATCACCAGGACATGTGGCTGCATGGCCGCCAGCGTTTCGCCCGTATCCAGCAATGATTCACCTTTCTTCACCGCCGATGTGGAGGCGGAAATATTAATCACGTCGGCAGACAAGCGTTTTCCGGCCAGTTCAAAGCTGGTACGGGTTCGTGTCGAGTGTTCAAAGAAGAGATTGATGATCGTTTTACCACGCAGTGTCGGCGCTTTTTTGACGGGACGGCGGGATAACTCCAAAAAAGATGCTCCGAGATTCACCAGGTATTCAATCTGCTCGCGCGACAGTTGCGCGATACCGAACAGGTGCTTCATATTGCGGCTTCGCGTTGTTCAATGTACCAGTCTCCATCCGTCACCAGCTTCACCGAACCCTTAACGCCTGCCTCACAGAATAAGCCGGTACAGTCAGCGGCAATGGGTAATTCGCGTTCGCCCCGATCAACCAACACAGCCAGATGGATACGGGCAGGTCGTCCGTAGTCAAAAATTTCACCCAGCGCCGCGCGGATGGTGCGACCTGTGTACAGCACATCATCCACTAGCCAGATGTTTTTGCCCGAGACATCGAACGGCAAATGGCTGGGGCGCACCTCGGGATTCGGACCGATGACGTCCAGATCATCCCGGTAAAAGCTGATGTCCAGATTGCCGCGCTCAACACGGCAGCCTCTGGATTCAAGTCGCTGCTGCAAAGCATCGGCAACCCGTGCTCCACCCTGCTCTATACCAATCATATATATTTCATTGGCCTGCAGGAGTGCATCGGCCATGGCTTCCAGCGCTTGCTCGACGGTTTCACTGTCAAAAATGATAGTGTTCATCCTTTCATCTCTGGATGCGCAGCCACGAAATCCTCAAGAATGACGGCTGCCGCTGTCTGGTCAATTTTTGCGCGGACCTTTTTTTCGCTCAATCCCCGGGCAAACAGACGCTCTCTGGCCGTCCATGACGATAAACGCTCATCCTGAAACACAACAGGTAAATCCGTCCGCGCCACCAGCTCGTTTACGGCGGCACGACAATCGGCGGCCTGTCCGCCTTCCGTTCCATCCATGTTTTTAGGCAGGCCCGCGATAATCCCCCGACAGCCATATTCCCGGACCAGCTTCAATACCTGACCTGACCATCCGACATCTTTACGGTGCAGACAGGCAATACCGTGGGTTGAAATCCCCAGGCTGTCGCAAACGGCAACGCCAATGCGTTTACCGCCAATATCCAACGCCAATAATGGAAGTGCCAAGGGAGAAGTCCGCGCGGGGGAACTGCCTGACTTATTCAAGCTGGTGCCCTGTCCCGCACTCGCGCGCCTTGCCGTACATCCCGCCAGCACTTGCTGATGGTGTGCTTTTCTATGGGGCAGGGCACTAGTAGTTAAGCAGGATTCGACTGTCATCAAAACCGAGATTGTGCAACGTTTCGCGGCATGCGTCCACCATCGCATTCATGCCGGCCAGACAGGCAACTGCATTTTCACCCCGGGGTGCATCGGTGCGCAGGGCATCCTGCACATAGCCGATGGGGCCTTCCCATGCGTCACTGCCCATTTTTACGGATACGCTGACCTGAATATTGTGTTCAGCCAGGGATTCCAGTTCATCCGTCAACAAACGATGGCAGGGGGTAAGAAACCCCGCGTAAATGGCAACATTCCCATAGTCGTCGCGGTGGGCAATGATATTCCGCCAAACGCTACGCAGCGGTGCTATGCCCGTACCCACGCCGACGAGATAGACATCGCACCCATGAAAAGGCGGTAACTCAAAGCCCTTGCCCATGGGCCCCTCCACCTCAACCAAAGAGCCAGGCCTCAGTCCGGCCAGCAGGGCTGCAATACCGGGCCGCTTCTTAATCACAAATTCGTAGTAATCCCCACAATCCGATTCCGAGGCAATGGCAAAATAGCCCGGCATGGGTTCTTTCAGTCCGGGAAGTCCGAGGCGTACCACCTGGCCCGCCACGAATGGCGCGAGCGTCTTGCCCTGCCATGGCTCAAGGTCGAGCTTGACCACGACATCATCGCATTCGGGGCTGCTTAGGCGAATCGAATCTTTGACGCGCATCGTATAGGAGGAAGAATGCTGCAACTCAATCAACCGTCAGATGCGGTAACACAGCGGGCGGAACCAGCTCCGAAACATCACCGCCCATGCCCGATATTTCGCGGATAAAGCGTGAGGAAACAAAGGTGTAGTCCTCGCGCGCCATGACAAACACCGTTTCAATATGGCCATCCAGCCTGCGGTTCATCGTCGCCATCTGAAATTCATACTCGAAATCCGAGGCCGCGCGCAGGCCGCGCAGAATAGCATTGGCATGCTGACCGTGCGCCAGATCCACCAACAGGCCGGAGAAAGCCGTGACGTCCACGTCACGGCTTTCTCCGGCAAATGTTTCGCGCACCATGGCAAGACGGGTATCCAGATCAAACATCGGCTGTTTATTCGGGTTGGCGGCCACGCCTACGACCACGCGGTCAAACAGTTTCAATCCGCGATTGACCACATCCACATGTCCAAGCGTAATGGGATCAAAGGTTCCAGGATAAATTGCCGTTCGTTTCACGCCGCCTCCATGGTCAGCCTGTACCGGTTCGGGCTAGAAAATACAGACAAGTGCTACCATAGCGTCGCGACTGCCGCTGCGTCCAGCCCGGCGGCCAGGTGGGAACGACACGGGCCGATTCCTCAATCACCAGTTCAGTGCAGGAAACTCGGGTTTCATCCAGCCAGCGGGGAAGGCATGCGCTGATTCCTCCCGCATAGGGCGGATCAGCAAAGACAAGGTTAAAATGCCGGTCAGCCAAGCTTGCCAGCATGACGTGGACATCGCCGTGCAACAGTTGCCAGCAGTCTTCAATCCCCCATTGTTTCCGTATACCTTGCAAATGACGGATGACGCGCCGATTCGATTCAATAGAGACCGTAGCGGATGCACCCCTCGAAATAGCTTCCAGCGCCATCAGACCGGATCCGGAAAACAAATCCAGCACGACCGTGCCTTCGAGGCTGCCTAAAATATTGAACAGGGCTTGTCTTGCTTTCGATGGCGTGGGTCGAACACCGGTGACTTCGGGAACCGGAATATGATGTCCGCGGAAGCGCCCCGCGGTAATGCGTACACCTGTAGCACTCATGCCAATTGACCCCTGGGTGGACGAGTCCGTAAAAATTTCAGCCGCTGCTCAGTAAGGGGCCGAATTTCATCAACTTTTTGGTCCGACCTGGACTATGTTCCAGTCAGTCGGCGTAAGAAAACGGGTAGCGGCAGCCTTGACTTCGGCCAGCGTCACAGCCTTGATGTGCCGCGCCCAGCGTTGCAGATAATCCAGCGGTAAACCGTAAAACCCAATCATGGACATCAGCCTCACGCGCTTGGCATTGGAATCCATACGATGGGCGAAGCCGCCGACCAAATTTTCTTTAGCCGCAGTCAACTCTCGCTGACTGATGCGCCCGTGGTACATCCGTCGCATAACATCCCGTACCACCTTGAGCGCCTTTCCGGCCTGGTCAGCGCGTGTTTGCAGGGTGATCACAAAGGGACCAGAGGTTGCCAACGGCATGAAATATGAATAAACGCCGTAAACCAGCCCACGTTTTTCGCGTACCTCTTTCATCAATTGTGATGAAAAACCGCCACCACCCAGAATATGGTTGAGCAACATATCGGCAAAAAAGTGCGGTGCATAACGGGACGGCCCTAAACGGGAAAGCTGCACCGTCATCTGCCGCGTGGGCATCGTAACATGGCGTTCCTGACCGCGTAACATCTTGGGTCTGGCAATGTCCTTCAGCGATTCTTCGGGCGTTCCCTTCCATTCGGAGAACAGTGGCCGAATTTGTCGCAGAGCTTCCTTCATCGTTATATCGCCACTGATAGCCAGCACTGCGCCCTGCGGTTTGAACTGGCGACGGTACAGGGACCGCAGATCAGCCAGCTTCAGACGCCCAAGACTATCTACAGTGCCTCCCGGACGATGGCCGTATCCATAATCAGGATACAGCATACGGGTCGTCGTCTGCGCGGCACGCACGTCAGGATTCTCCAATGATTTCCTGGCCGAGGAAATATCGTCTGCTTTCAGAAGGGCAAAACGTTTTTTGCTCCAGCCCGGCATCAGCGCCGCTTCGGCCAGAACATGCATACCTTCCGGTAGCGCCTCTTTCAGCACAGTCATGGAGATGGAAAGGCTGTCCCGGCCCGCACTTGCTCCGAGCCGGATAGCCTGGGCATCAAGTAAATTGGCCCATGCCACGAAATCATGCTTCTTCGTATGATCCCCGAGCATATCCGCGAGCATCGAAGCCGCGCCACCCTTGCCTTTCGGGTCAAGCCGACTACCGACCGGCACGGTCAAACGCATCACGACCATCGGCACATTATGCGCCTCCATCAACAAGACCCGCAGGCCGTTACCCAACTGCTTCTGCTGGATGGGCGGAATAGCCCGTGCCGCGGGCACCGCAGCGAAGGCAAGCAAAAAAGCCAGTATACATCCAGACAGGTATTTCATGAGTGTACCTCCGGTTGCAGTAAGCCTGTCGTGGCGCGCTCCCGCCTAATCCAGTGTTTCAGCACCTTTTTGACATCCGCCGCCGTTACTTTCCTGATGGCGTCCAACCATGCGCCGCGCTTATCGGCGCCAATATCCACGCTTTCGAGTTCGCCGATCTCCTTCGCGCGCAGATAGAGCGAATCCTGGGCATATATCTCATCGGCGATCATGCCGCGTTTGGCCGCAGTCAGTTGGGCCTTCGAAGGTCCCTTGTCGCGTAATTTAGAGATCGTAGCCCAGAAGGCTTTTTCAAAAGCGGCGGGCGTTTGTTTTGAGCCCAGCATGCCGTAGGCGTCCCATAAATCAATGCCCATGGAAAAGGGGTCGTAATCCGCGCTAACCGAGAAGGCCTTGCGCTGCCGATCCACCAACTGACGGGTCAATACCGCCGAACGGCCACCGGCCAGAATCTCGGTCGTCACCGCTAACGCTGCCGCCTGCGTGTCATTCTTGCCGGGATGCCACACCGGCACCGGCATGGCGATCACCTCCATAGGCAGTTGGGCGGGCAGGTTTGCGATCATGCGCTTGGGCCCCAGGGGTTCCGGCTCGACCGGATTGAAGCGCGGCGGCACGGGTCGCTTTTTCAAGCGCCCAAAGGTGCGAGCCACCACCCGTTTGATATGGGCAAAATTGACGTCGCCAACAATGACGACCGTCGCGCTGCCCGGAACATAATATCGGTGATAAAATTTGCGGACATCCCTGATCTTCAGCCGCTTCAAATCCTGCATCCATCCGATGACGGGATTTCGGTAAGGCGACAGCCGTAGCGCCACGGCGGACAAGGTCTCAAACATACGGCTGTTCGGGTCATCATCCGTGCGCATGCGCCGCTCCTCCATGATGACCTTTATTTCCTTGGCGTAATCCGCCTCCGCCAGCCTCAGGTGCGTAAAACGATCAGCCTCCATGGCCAGCACTTCATCCACATGTTTCGCTGGAATAATTTCAAAATAAGCCGTGTAATCCGTAGCGGTAAAAGCATTGTCGCTACCGCCCATGGCCGCGATGCGATGGGAAAATTCACCAGCCGCAAGTTTTTTCGTCCCCTTGAACGACATGTGTTCCAGCACATGTGCCAGTCCTGTTTTGCCGTGTATCTCATCACGACCGCCCACCTTGTGCCAAACCTGCACAATGGCCACCGGAGCGGAATGATCCTCTTCGACGATGAGTTTGATGCCGTTTTTGAATACAGCCTGCTGTAATCTGCCCGTTATCGGCACCAATTCCGCAGAATAAGCCTGCGTAGCAAACGGCATGAAAAGTAGGAGAATGAATAATAAGCGCATGGGCGCAATGTACGCAAACCGCCGGTTCATTCAAGGGGGAGTACATGCGCACTTCGACACCAGACAGGCTGCGTATTATGGTCCCGCCTCGCTATCCATCGAGTTCAAAACCGGTCGTTTGTGCTCGCTCTCGAATAGCTATAGTCGGCCAATAAGGGTCCTTCGCTAATAGCTTCCAACAATACACTGTGCGAAAAAACAGGCAGCTCTCTGAGCTTCTTCTTGCATTATCCCAAGGAAGCAATTAAATTTATGAGTAAATTTACTCATGGATGTAATTATGGTTACTAACTCATATCAGCGCAAGGAAGTCAGCTTGCTTCTAAATCGGCTCGCAGAGCCTCCCGGTCTACTACCTAATTATCGCAGGACCCCGTCAGGTTGGAAAAACTACATTGATACGTCATGCCTTGGCGCAGTTCGACCCTAAGCACTACCACTTTGTTCCTGTGGATAAACCGGATGAGGTGCAAAATTCCGAATATGCACCCACTGCAAGTGCCATCTACGATCAAGAAACCAGCCCACACGATACGAAATGGCTGATTGAGAAATGGCAACGTGCTCGCACGGCTGCACGGCAGTCGGAAGATGGGCATATTCTGGTGTTCGACGAAATCCAGAAAATTCCATGCTGGTCCGAAGCAGTAAAAGGGTTGTGGGACGCCGACCAAGCCGAAAACCTGAATTTGCATATTGTTCTGCTCGGCTCCTCTCCTTTGCTGATGCAAAAGGGAATGAGCGAGAGCCTGACCGGGCGCTACGAATTAATCCGGGTTACCCACTGGTCATTCATGGAAATGCACGAAGCGTTTGACTTCGATTTGGATGATTATCTCTATTTTGGAGGATATC
>CAZDWG010000006.1:0-2246 GCA_964509005.1 uncultured Zetaproteobacteria bacterium | reverse complement strand
GTCGCGCTGGCGCAACTATGTCAATGGTAGTTTAATCGAGCCGAGCATCGAGAAAGACATTTTCGAGATGACAAGGGTAGATAAGCCTGCACTGCTCAAACAACTTTTCCACCTTGGCTGTGCTTATTCGGGGCAAATACTTGCCTTGGATAAGATGCTCGGACAACTACAGGGAGCGGGAAACACAACGACTCTGGCACGCTATCTGGAGATGTTGGGAAATGCCGGGTTGATTGTCGGCCTACAAAAATACTACACAGGGCAGCAGCTTCGGCGGCGCGCCTCGCCTCCCAAATTCAACGTTCTGAATAATGCTCTGATGACGGCAGGATCCGGCTACACTAAAGCGGAAGCTAAAGCAGACCGTACTTATTGGGGGAGAGTGGTGGAGAGCGCAGTCGGCTTGCATCTTTACAATTCCGGCCACCCCGACTGCCGACTGCACTACTGGCGCGAAAGCTCGTATGAAGTCGATTTCGTTATTGAGCGCGGAAAAAAGATAACTGCTATTGAGGTGAAGAGCGGAGCCGCGCCCGGCCACATCAAAGGGTTTGATAAGTTTGATGAGAAATTCGGTCGTTGCCGAAAAATACTTGTCAGCGGAAACGGCATCTCGCTGGTTGAATTCCTTTCCTACCCGGCAGAGCACTGGCTTTGAGCGGAACCCCTGTTCCTTTTCTTGTCCGGCGCACTTGCACGCGTAAACAGGACAACGCGACTCAGGAAAGTTGCTCTCTTCCTGGCTATCGAGATATGTCGGCCTACGTACTGCTCGGTGATCCGGGGGCTGGCAAAACGGAGTCGTTCAGACTGGAAGCGGAAGAGTCCGGCGGCAAATATATCAGAGCCCGCGACTTTACCACATTGGGCATAGCTGAAGAGGATCAGGATAACGCCCTGTTCATTGATGGACTGGATGAAATGCCGGCAGTAGATGGAGATCGGAGACATCCGCTTGATCGTGTCCGCGAACAACTCATTTTGCTTGGTAAGCCGAGATTCCGCCTCTCCTGCCGCGAGGCCGACTGGTTGGGTGAAAGCGGGGGTGATGCATTAAAAGCCGTTTCGCCAGATGGGAACATTGCCGCGTTGCATATTGATCCATTGAACGATAATGACATCACCAAAATTCTCAACCATAACCCCATCGTTTCCGACCCGGCAGCATTCATGCGACAGGCGAGTGAACACAGGCTCGATGAACTGCTCCGTAATCCTCAAACATTAAATCTATTGATTGATGCAACGGGGGGCGATACATGGCCACAAAGCCGTGCTGAAGTATACGAATCAGCCTGCCGTCAACTTGTGCGCGAAAAGAACTCTGAGCATAGGCTGGCGAACCGGGAGAATCCTCCTTCAGCAGAGTCAGTGCTTGATGCTGCCGCCTACCTCTGCGCCATTCAGCTACTGGCAGGTCTTGCTGGCTTCTCACTCGATCAGGACTTGAGTGATGATCAATATGTTTTCTGGAACGATCTGAGTAAATCCAATCTGCCTCTGCTCGCTGCAATAAAGAGCAACCTGTTTCATGGCGATGGTGAACAGTTGCGCACACCGGTTCACCGCACGGTTGCTGAGTTTCTCGGTGCATGCTATCTGGCTTCACAGATCGAACATTCAGGGCTGCCAATCAGTCGCGTGCTGGCACTGATGGCAGGTGACGATGGCGACATCGTTCCCGATCTGCGCGGCCTTGCCGCATGGCTCTCTGTTCATAGCAGAACTGGACGAGGCGTATTGATCGAACGCGACCCGTTGGGTGTGGTGCTCTATGGCGATGTGCGTGGCTTTCATGTGTCGGACAAAGAGTGTGTTCTTGCGGCGCTGAGGAATGAAGCCGAACGCTACCCATGGTTCCGATCTGGCGATTGGGCCGATGCTCCTTTTGGGGCATTGGGCACAGCGGATATGGAATCAACATTCCACAAGATTCTCACTTCTACCTCACGATCTGAATCTGACCAGTCATTGTTAAATTGCGTGCTCGACGCCATTTGCTACGGCGAGCACATGCCGCCCTTGGTCGCATCCTTGGAAGAAATTGTGCGCGACCCTTCATATTGGCCGATAATCAGGCAAAGTTCGACCCAGGCACTTATCCAAGGTGTTCAGCCTGATTCTTCCAAATTACTGATACTTGCGAAGGATATTCTGAGCAACCTGATCGAAGATGGTGAAGACGAACTGCTAGGGATACTGCTCAACAAGCTTTACCCCGATGCAATTCCTCCAACGGATATTTT
>CAZDWG010000005.1:0-22747 GCA_964509005.1 uncultured Zetaproteobacteria bacterium | reverse complement strand
AGCAATGGTTGTATCCCTTGCAAGGGAGCGGAACGCAGCAGATGGCCGCCGGATGGCTCGCCCGAAGGGAGCCCTTGCACACGGATCATACCTGCGTTGCGGCACTTGCCAATGGAATAACCATTATCTGCGCGCCGCGCCTTGGTCTGATCCGTGTGCAAGGGCTCTGTGGCATGATTTGTGGGTAAAGGGCAGCTCTAGCGGACTACGCCCCGATGCGGCCAAAATCGGCCGGATTAGGTGCCGTCGACGAAGAGCCGCTCTTCGCATGAAGGGCTGTCTGGATGATCCGCACCATGTCGCGGATATGTTCCCCATGCAAGCGCGGCGGCACGGCATCGCCATACCAACGCCCGCGTTCCAATGCTTCCAGCCATGCGGCTGTCTCAGTGCCACGCAAATCCGGAAAATACTCAAGCAGCCCAAGCGGCGTGATCCGCTCGGGCATGTCCAATACGTCCTTGACGCCCGAAAACTGCGCGGCGGCATCGTGGGCCGCTAGTGCCTTGCGCAACGAGGATGCCCGCATCCGATGTCGGCGGTGCGGAAAATGCCGCGTTGTCGAAATTCGGCTGGAAAAAAACCACGCCACAAGCGTCGCTAGCCAGAGTACAAACAAGGCAATCGCCGTTACTTTCCACCACGCAGTCGTACTATGCCCCTGGCCGCGGCCAGGGCGCGTACTAACGGAAGAAATATCAAAACCTTCATCACTTGAGACCTTACGTGGCGGCAAGACGCGCAGCGAACGGGGGGCAAGCGACGCATGCTCTATGCGCCCGCGATCCGGGTTAAAAAAATAGAGCTCAACGGCGGGGAGCCGCAATTCGCCTCGCTTGGCAGGTGTCAACTCAATGCGGTACAAGGCATCCACACTCATCTGTCCCCCACTCTTGCGTACGGACACAAGCGGCGTCTCGCGAATGACCGTAAACGGACCGTCCAGACGTATCTGTTTATACAGATCCGGCAGATCATGCTTGCGCACCCCCTTCCATTTCAGGTGAATACTCCATGTCAATGGCTCTCCGGCATACACATGGGTATCCGGAACATCCGAAGAAAGCGCAAGATGCCCAACCAGCAGTTTCACCGCCGCCAAAGGCAGCGGTCGCACCTGGATGCGTTGCCGGCTTCCCACGGCCTTTCTTGCATACACATGCTTTTCACCGGCGCCAAAATTGGGGTTGCCGGCCGCGAAGCGCCGGGTTTTCACCATCCGTAACAGACGGGCGGACACCACGGGCCGCGCGATAAACAGATCGCCCGTGTGCCGGGGAAACAGCAGAACATGCCAGGACATGGTAAATAGTCTGCGCCCGTTCATCACCCTCTCTCCTGGCACGGCGGCATCCACCCTCCGCGTATCAAAGCCATCGAACGGGGGGAGATGAACGTCCGGCGCGCCAATAAACGGGTAGGTGCTGAGCACGGTCATATGCCAGGCCAGTTGCTGATGTAACCAGATATGATCGCGGTCCACGCCATCCTCAACCCACAGGCGCACATCATCAATCATACTGTCCGTGTTCAGCACCTTGACCGAAAAAGGCTGGCTGACCAGCTTCTGCCCGTGAAATATTATGGAAAGCGCGGGGATCTTGAGAAGACCCATCCGCCTGGCGCCGAGGCGATAGCGTTTCTCGCGCCACAATCCGGCCCGCTGCCCATCACGTATGGATGTCACATAAAAATCCTTCGCCAGCGGCGTGATATTCAGCGTAAAATGATCACTTGATCCCTGTAAGCGCGCGGCCAGCCGAAAGGTGTGATCGCGGTCTATCGTTGTATGATCCACAGTTACCGAGAAAGCAGCCCCCATGGCCATGACGGGCAAAAAAAACAATACCAATACGGCAAACCACGAAATGATGCTTTTCATCATTTCCGGCCATCCGCCAATACCTTTATTGACGGCAGAGTAGGTGGCTGCATAAGATCTGCCATCAATGATGACTGGTACAGAAAGACCGACAATGGCTTGCGCAACCATCTGTACCAACGCCCGACCTTACCATGGTGGACCCCGCCGGGAAGGTGCCGCACGCACTGGTTTCTCCGACAAACGGTGACGCATAAACAAGGCCATACTGTCATGAACGGCATTCACTTCCCGTTCCGCCTGACTGATATTTTTGACATTTCCTCCATCGCCATTTTTCTCCCCCCTACGCGTTTGGGCATCTTTCCCGGAAACGGGCAATCCGTTCCCGAACTGGCTGCCATCATCATGGACCTGTTTTTTCCTCTTCCTGCTTTGCATCGTGCGGGATGCCGCATTCGCATTTCGCGGCCGTTCATGCCTCCTCTTCAACAAGCCTCCGACTATAGCAAGATTATGCGCGGCTTTTGCATGCCCGGGGTTATATCGCAGGGCCTGACACCAGGCTCGCCGCGCCTGTCTCAACGCACCCTCGGCATACAGGCTATTGCCAAGATTGTACCAGATACTGGCGATATATGCCGGTCCAAGCCCCACCGCGCCAGCCAGCGCCTGACGGAAATCCCGCGCCGCTTCACGCGGATGCCCCATACGCAACAGCACCGTGGCGCGGCCAAATATTCCCTTGCTACTACGATCCCAGTGTTTCAGGGATACCGTATCATCGCCATTATGCCACGCCTGCCATGCAATCCGGTTTTCTGGCACAAACCACCCCGCCTCGGCTACGGAAGCGTGGCACAGCAACATGGCGATAAAACTAATGACTGCCAACTGGCCCCTGAATCCTGGCTTCTGAGTCCTGAGCCATAAGCCCTGTTTCTTCATGCCCGCCACATGCGAACCCGCGACTTCCACCATAAGCCCAACATCAGCATAGCCGGCAGTAACGCCCATGCGAACGCCTCATGCCAGCGCACCATGCCCCGGGAAGCGGTGCGCGTGCGCGTAATCATCCGGGCAATACCCTCATCATACAAAGCGCGCCAATCACCATCACCTGACTGTACACGCGCATATATGCCTCCCGTCGCGCGGGCCAGCGCCATCAACCGTTGTTCATGCAAGCGGCTCTCCGCCACCCGGCCTCGCGCATCATGCACAAAACGTCCATCACCGGCCGGGACCAGTCCCCCTTTCAACGCGCCCACGCCAAGGACAAACACCGGAATATGAGCGTGGGCCAGGCTGGCCGCCACTCGCTTCAGAGCGCCCTGATCCACATTCTCTCCATCCGTCAGCAATACCACCGCGTGACCATGACCGCGTGCCGACTTGAGCACATCCATGGCCCGGCGCAACCCCGCCACCAGGTTGCTTCCCTGATCGGTAATCATGCGCGGACTTAACTGCCGGGCAAGGCGCATCACCACGCCATAATCGGGGGTTAACGGCGACATCAGGAATGCACGACCGGCAAATGCAACAAGCGCCACGCGATCACCCTTCAGCCGCAATAAAAAATCATGCAATTTCTGTTTCTCCCGCGCCAGCCTGTCAGGCGCGACATCCCGAACGCGCATAGAGCGGGATACATCCATAACCACGGCAATATCGGAACCCTCCCTGAACACGGTTTCATTTTCGTGCCGCCAGCGCGGCCCGGCCAGCGCTAGCAGCATCAGGATGAGTCCAAGCCATGCCGCCAAATCCCTGAGCATGCGGGATGTTCGCGGCATATCCTCTATTTTTGCTCCCCGGACGATCACGGACCATACATCCATATCGGCATATCGGCGCAGACGCGCCAGCACGTTGCGTGCCGGCTTGACGCGGTATTGCCAAAAAATCGCGGCCAGCACCACAACGGGGATAAGGAGCAACCACCCTGGCGAGCGCCAGTTAAACTGCGTGATAAACAACATCCACGATTGCTCTATGCCGGAGATCATGGAACGGCTGTCCTCCCCCGCGCCAGAAAGATCATCAAACATCCCACGGCAAGCCCCGCCAACAACAGCGCGGGGTATAAGGCCAATGATGAGATATAGTCTGTGTGCTGATCCTCCACTTTCTCCAACTTGTTGATTTGACCCGCGATACGTACCAGCGCGCCCGTATCCGTAGCGCGAAAATAGCTGCCGGACGTTAATCTGGCAATGGCCTTTAATGTCTTTTCATCAAGCGAGGTAGCCTCATCGCCACCAGCCATCTTCAGGCGCGACCCCACGCCCACCGTATAGATGCGAATACCCATGGATCGCGCCAGTTTGGCTGCATGCAAGGGTGAAATGACGCCCGCATTGTTGCGTCCATCGGTGAGCAGGACAATTACCTGCCCGCCTCCCATCTTGCGCACGCGAGCAGCTTGTGCAAGATGCTTGACCGCCAGGGCAATGGCCGTACCAATCGCCGTCTTCTCTCCCACCCTCCCGATGCGTTCCCGCAAAAGCAATTGCCGCACCAACTCATGATCGTAGGTGAGGGGTGATTGTATGTAAGCTTCATCGCCAAATACTAGCAGGCCCAGGCGGTCGGAAGCGCGTTCCATAATGAAAGGTGAAAGTACATGTTGAATAGCCTGAAGACGATTCAGGGTATTGCCGGATTCCAATGCTGAATTGCGTTGCGCAAAGTTGTTAAACACATGCCGAAGGCTTTGAAGGCGGCTTAGCGGCTCGCCGGATAGTGAAAAGTCCCGTATCACCATGCTGCCGGATAGATCCACCAGCAACATAATATCTCGGCCCTCGCGGCTGACGGATATTTCCCCCCCCACCCATTCCAGATCGGTCAATGCCAGACACCACAACACCCAGACCAGAACCGTAAGAATACGCAATAGGCGCAAACTGGACATACGGTGAACGGGAAAGGAATGGCGCAACCATGCCAGCGAAGGATGCGCCAGCGCGCGCGGTTGCAAGTCTCCTGGATGCCTGTCCCACAACAACCAGGGCAAGACCACCAACGCGGCCAGCCCCCACGGATGCAACATACGTAAATGCCCGAGAATATCCATTTACGGCCCCTTCATCATATCCGCATCACCCACTGGCAAATGCGTAACCCAGCCATTCGCCAGCATCAACCAGCGTTCGACATCCTCTTCCCCCGCTCCCATGGCGGGCTGGTAACGCATCTCCAACTGTCGCCAGAAATATTCCCATGCATCCTGATCCTCAATCACGCCATCCAGCACCGGGAACGGCCATTGTGCCGTGTCGGATCCGGCGTCAAACAAGGCTGCGCGTAATATCTCATTCAAACGATACGCCGCCTCACACGCAGCCAGTGGGCGACGATGCGCCAACTCATCCAGAGCCGCCAGCGCCCGCATGCGAATAGGCGGCACCCGCCTTTGTCTTGCTTTAACGACCATCAGAAATTGGCGAAAAAATAAATAAGCCGCCCAAAGCAAACCCAGAAATATAGCCAGTCCGAGCAACCACCAACCCGGCGGTACAGGCCACCAGCCCGGTAGTACAGGGGCATCCGGGCTGGCAATCGCCGGAAGCGCAAGCAACATCATCAGGAAACCAGCCCCGCCATACAACGGGTCAGGGAGCCCATGCTGTCTCTCGTGGAAACGTACCGCACAGGCACGACGGCATCGGCAAAGTGTTGCCTTAACGTATCCATGTGGGCCTTCCAGCAAGCCGCATAGGCATCGCGGGAAGCCTTGTTGCCGGTATCAACCAGTACCAGATCCTTGCCGCGCACATCGGTGATGCGCGCCAATCCGATATCCGGCATGCTTTCCTCGCGCGGGTCACGGACGTGAACGGCGCACACCTCGTGCCGCCCACGGATTCTGCTCATCAAACGCCAGTCATCGGCGCCCCAGCGCATATAGTCCGATATGAACACCAGCTTGCGGCCTCGTGGCATCATGTCCAGGTGTCGGCTCCAGTCCAGTTCGCCAGCACGTCCGGGAAGCTTTCCGGATAATGCATTCAGCAAGCGGTTCAGGGTATTGTCGGCGGTAGACGGAGGAATGACCAGGCCGCCGAAATCTCCCCACACCAATGCCCCCGTGCGGTCGTGCCCGTGATGCATGGCAAAGGCCAGCAAGGCGGCGACGCGCACTGCCTGCGCGCACTTGGTTGTATTCCCCGTGCCAAACAGCATGCTGTCGCGCATCTCCAGCATCAACATCAACACCCGCTGGCGTTCTTCACGATATTTTTTGACGTGCGGCTTGCCCGTGCGCGCCGTTGCACGCCAATCGATGGTGCGTATATCGTCACCGGCTTGATAAGCGCGCAACTCCTCAAATTCCAGGCCGCGCCCGAAGAAACGCGATGCGGAGTCGTGGGACAAACTCTCGTGACTCGCCTGCCCGGCAGACATGCGCAAGCGTGCTGCTTGCCTGGCGAGTGTCGCCAGATCATCTCGATCCGGAAGAAAATCCCGGTGCATCATCAGCAATGAATTCATTGTATTTGTATGTTAACCGAAGAGGCAATTGTAGAACGCATAAGAGCCAATTGCAAAACTCATGAAGTGGACTGCTTTCCTGCTTCGACCCGTCCATACGCGGCATATACGCCGGAAACTGTTGCGAAGTAAAGTTTCTTAAGGAACAGGCGTCAGTTCGATCAATCGCTGAATCAAGCGCTCACGATCCCAGCCGGATGCAAGAGCATCAAAGCCGGGGATAATACGATGGCGGAGAACATCCGGCGCCATACACTGAATATCGTGCGGGCTGACATAATCCCGCCCGTGTATCGCCGCGCGCGCTCTGGCGCAGATACTCAGCGCAATACTGGCGCGAGGAGACGCACCTAACGTCAGCATGCCATTCAGTTCCGCATCCAGCCGTTCAGGGTGGCGCGTAGCCGCTACCATATCCACGATATAACCATTCAGTTCGGGCGCCAGATGGATACGCCGTATATGACGCCGCAATGCGAACACGTCATCGACATGTACCACCGGTGAAACCTGTACGTTCTCGTCCTCCGCTTCATGCATGCGCAAAATTTCAATTTCATCATCCCGGCCCGGGTAATCCAGCAGCAACATCATCAGGAAACGATCAAGCTGGGCCTCGGGCAGGGGGAATGTCCCTTCCTGTTCCACCGGGTTCTGCGTGGCAATCACCCAAAATAAATCAGGCAGCGCGTAGGTAGTGTTGCCAACGGTAACCTGCCGCTCCTCCATGGCCTCCAGCAATGCCGATTGCACCTTTGCCGGTGAACGATTGATTTCATCGGCCAGCAGAATGGAATGAAACATCGGGCCACGCATAAACTCAAAACTTGCATTCTCGGGCCGAAAGATATCCGTTCCAATCAAATCGCCGGGCAACAAATCCGGCGTGAACTGGATGCGATGAAAGTCCACGTCTATGCAATCCGCCACCGCCTTGGCCAACGTCGTCTTAGCCAATCCGGGTACGCCCTCCAGCAATAAATGACCACCCGCCAGCAAGCCGATAAGCAAGCGATCAATCAATGCATCCTGACCCACCACCTGTCGACCAATCGCCTTGCGCAGCGCGTCCAGAATCGCCAGACAATCCACGTCCATATTACCTTCCTTCATTGGACGGACGCCATTCAACTTATGGATTGGGGAGCCTCAAAATAATGCCGCCCGACAGAATGGATTCCGTCTTGATACGATTGCTAAGTTCGGCAACCTGTCGATTCATGGCCTTCATTCCGGGGTCATATTGGTTATAGATCATGAAGGTTACGCCATGCATCTGACGGAGGAAGCCGTCAGGATCGCCCGCGCGCACGGGCGGCAGCGGCAACGCGCCGTGCCGGGTTGCGAGCATGGTGCGGCCAGGCCACTGGCTGGCGACCATGGTTTGATCCTTCATCCCCGCAGTCAGTTCGCCAAGTTTGGCGATAAGGATATCCGTGCGATACATTTCCTGCGCCCGGTTGAACAGAATATGTTGCTTGTCCCCGATCATAAACACCAGACTTAGCACCAGAACACATACGGCGGCAATGCCTCTGCGCCGTGCCAGACCATGGCCACCCAAACGGTTATTCAGTGAAACAAGACCATGGAGTCCTTCGAACAGGATATAGGTCAGCACCAGTTCCGCCCAAGCCATATCCGCGCATACCGCGCCAGCCACGATGCCCCCTAGCAGCATGCAGGAAAATAAATCCTCACGCATGCGACGCACGCCTGCTATCAATGCCAGCAACATCAACCCCAGCACCAGTACACCGATGCCGAATGAAGGAACCCCCGCCAGGTCGCCTTCCAGCACCCTCGCCAACGCGGGCATGGGGTTGATGAACAGGGTAAGGGAAGGCCATCCTGTACGGCTACCCAAAACGAAGAGAAGCATCAATCCGAGACCCGCCAACAGAGCGATGCATTTGCGCCGTTTTGGCCGCTGCACCCAGGTTTCATGCCATGCCAGCCCTGCCGCCATGCCAAGCCCCGCCGGATGCATACTGGAGGCCAGGGCGATCAATAACAGGAGAACAAAATAATTGCCCGGCGTGGCATGAACGGAAGCGCGATAAAAGCCAGCTGACCAATAGCACAGTATACATGCCAAAATCAGAGTGTTTCCGGCGCCCAGACGATCAACCTGGGAAATAGTTAATGGCGCGATCAACCATAAGCCCGTAGCGAACAATGCGGTTTCATCGCTCAGTTTCTTCTCCGCCCAGCGATACAACATTAAGCCCGTCGCCAGGGTCAGGAACATGAGTAAAACCTTGGCTGCGGTCAGATCACCGATCCAGTGAAAATTAAGCGGCGCAAACAACAATGCTCGCATATCGGGAAAACCCAGTACGGCAATGGGGTTCAGCAGGTTCGAGCCAAGCGACCAATCCAGCAGCAGGGCTCGGGCCGCGCCTTCATTGATACCATACAGATCGTAACGGAAAGAGGCCATATACACCAAGGACAGACCACACAAAGCCGCGAGCGCGATATGGCGGGGTCGAATGAACTGAACCCATTCAGAAATTCGTGCATTCATCGGTTCTCCTTGCTCCACATGCGAAAAAAGAATGATATCGCTATGCCGAACAATCCACCGAGCAGCAACACACCACCCAGTACCGCACCGTACATCATCCACATCGGAATAGTCTGTCCCGCGGGGATGGATGCCAGGTGTGCAAAAAGAATGATGCAGGCAATAAGGCCCACGCCGCTGGCGATGGTATAACGCCGTATCATGCGTCCCCAAATATCCGTCTTCATAATGATTGCCTTCCTGTAAATGATTGATCCCAATAACACAAGCGGCGCGATGCTATCGCTCCCTTGCGGAGCAACCAAGCCCTAAGCTAACCTGAACTATCCATAAATGCTGCCATGCCCTTGCTTGTTCCTTTGTTCGCACCGAATCCCTCGTCGGTCGTCCGTATGCATGGCTACGGCCTCCTTCCTCGGAATCCGTTGCGAACAAAGGCCCGGCGCAATCATCATGGCGATTCATGAATAGCTCAGGCTAACACACCAAAAAAAATTTTACTCTGGAACAGGTTAAAGGCGTTCCATGTACCACAATAAAAAGGGCGGGGAAATATCCCTGCCCTTTTTACAACTCTGCCCTTTTTTTCAATACTCTCCTAGATCATGTCAGCCTATGCACGTTAGTACAAAAATACCGGACAATCAATTGCCTCTCGGAGGCGCCATCGGATTACCTTGCGTATAGGGCAACGCACCTGTCAGGAACGATGCGACATCGCGCATATCCTTATCGCTCAGAGTCTTGGCCACAGTGCGCATCATGCCGCCCAGATCATTCGCCCGGCCATCGGCCACCGTGCCATTCTTCCAGTTATGCAACTGATTGAGCAGGTAAACATAACGCTGCCCGGTCAGCATCGGAAAAATACGTCCGGCACTACGCCCGTTATAGCCATGGCAACTCTTGCAGGAAATAATCCCGTCGTCGCCATAATGAACAATCATGGCCCCACGTGTGCGATCACCTATTTTAACATCGCCGGCTTTTTTCAAAGCACGGAGATCAGACCCTAAAAACGGCGTCTTCAACGAATGCACATAGGTAACGACGTCCCTGCGCTCTGCAGGCGTCAACGCCTTGGCTATATCATTCATGGCATTCAGGGTGTTGTCTATACGCTTGCCAGTCGCAAAATCCGTGAGCTGTTTCAACTCGTAGGTAAACACCTGATTGGCCAACCTTGGCGTGCCCAGATCGTCGTTGCCCATACCATCCACGCCATGGCAACTCTGACATGCCGGAACGGCATCACCCTTGCCTTGTGTAAAAATCTTGCGCCCGTTATCAATATTTCCCTTTAGAAAATTCTCCGCATGGGCTGGAACTGAAACGAGCAGCACCATGGCAAGCACCGCCGCCGCGCCAACCGTTGACATCAAATATCGCATGAATAAACCCTCCCTTACTCCAGTAATTAGATAAACTTATCAGTAACTCAATCGGGAAACACCCGAACCACATTAAAAGTATCACATGTATACTCAATCACACGAAACTTTATATTTACGCGCGAACTCCAAGAAGACCGTTCCATATCAACGGCCAGATAAAAATCATCGTCTAATCGTCGTAGTGTTTGCCCCTGTTCATCCCGCCACGGAGCATCAACAAAGCCCAGCCGAAAAAGAACACGAATATCCAGAAATAAAACGCCCAAATGGTTCCAGATTGAAAGTTCACGGACGCCTCAACAAAATTCTCCATTCCATCCACCTCCTTGATAATTGACTCAGGGCGCAGTATTGCGCGTTTCCACTTTTGATGCAAGCGGTTTTATGACGTTTTTTTAATCTTTAGTTAATCTTCAGGATCTAAGCTGTTTTGCGCCGAATTGAGCCTCGTATCACCAACCCTTACTCCTTTATGCGGCATCAAAGCGCTCATGGGCAGGCGTGCAAACGAATGGATTGCGACGCAAGCCGTCGGAGCTTTCCGTGGATGCGCCTACGGCGCAAGCATACCGCCAGTTAGGATGACCAGTATCCGCACCGCCAGAATCATTTTGGCCTGCTGCGCATGCGGCGTGCGTGATTCCCTCGATCCTTGCCACAAACTGATACCGGCGCGTATCTGCATGACATACAACACAAACAATAGAATATCGAAGAACACATGCATCCACACGAGATAATCAAGAATCTCGCCTTTATCAATCAATATATGCGGCCAGTTGCGCGCACCATAGAGATAGAACGGAATACAGAGGTCATAAAGCATACAAACGCCCATCACGCTCACATGCCAGATACGGGGCCGAGGCCACCAATACGCAACCAACATAATCAGCATGCTAAGTGAGGAAACAAGAAACACCTTGGATTCAAACATGAATTTCCTCCAGTCACTGCGGTGATTATTGAAATAACGGTTTTGAAATTTGAAATGGCGTGTCCGTAGAAAAGGCCGAAGCATCCTTTTTCTGTCCATGCAGGGCAAGCCCTGAACTTTGCACCATGGGCCATTACGATGAATTAACCTACATGTACCGCGAACAGGCAGGGACAAAGGGGCGGCAAGGACGCAGCAGCACTTGTGGACAGTCCGGGTTAATCCCTGCTTGCATCCGTATGATCGCCGGTTAGTCTGCCGCCATGCCATCGGACATGCCATCGGAGCATCGTTATCTTATAAAATTTCTGGTCACCTCCGCTGTCGCTTTTTTTATCGGCACCCTGCACGGGCTTCTTCAGGTCCTTCCGCCCATACGCGCATGGCTGGATTCTATCGGCAGCCCCTATGGCGGGCCGGGACACATGATTGATCCACTGGCGCATGCGCATATCAATCTGATCGGTGGCTTGACGTTGTTAGGTATGGCTGTTACCTACTATATGCTGCCGATGATTACCGGCAGACCCCTCTACTCGCGCCGTCTGGCCGAGTATTCCTTTTGGTGGACCGTGATAGGCGTTAGTAGTTTTTATCTATTGCTGCTGTTCTTTGGCATATGGGAAGGCTATCTCTGGCTGCATGATCCGGCTGCTGTCCCCGCCGTCCACCGTTTTTATGGCCCGTTGATCTCCATTGCATCAAGTGTCCTGGCCGTTGGATTCTGGATTTACCTGGCCAATGTGCTGTTGTCGGTAAGAAAAAATAGACCGCCGGAAGCATGATGCTCCCCTGTGGCTGTCCCGGCGAATATCCTGACTGGGACGATCAGGATATCAATCTGGGCGGAAACACGGTGCATGAGCAACCCGCGCCCATGTTCATGCACCTGCCCATCGCCTTTGATCTTTACCGCCAACGACAGGCCGACAGTCTCGCCATGCTGAATCTCAAGGAGACATGGCCGGGATTTGTCCTCACCCGATCATCCGCCTTCCGCGGTAGTCTGTTGCGATTAGTGGCGGATGAGGACTGTCCGGCCCGGCGCGTCCACCGCATGCCCAATCCATTCCGCCTGCGTGTCGCCTTGCATCGCGGCGACATCGGCAGCATGCGCCCCCTGCTACGCAACATGCAAGGCCGTCTCATTCATTCGGGCCGCAAACCGCTGGAAATCTACCTCGCCTACCTGACCTGTCCGATATGCGCCGAGGAAAGAGGCGGTAGCAAAATCATGCTGTTCCGCCACTGGACGCCCAGCAAAAAAATCAGCGCCGGATTACAAAAGCTCAAGGAGAAGGAAGCCCGAAAGGGCAAATCCTGATCTATTCCTTATTTTCTTTGCCCTTCCGCGCTGGTGGCGTGTGCCGTGCGTCTTTTTCGCGCAGCCAGGCAATGACATCGGCGCGATCCCGCTTCGTAAGCGGCGGCAGGAGCATGGTTGTATTGAGCTTGACCCGCCGCGGACCGGACAACCACACATTCAGCGCGTGTGCATCCCAACGTGCGAACGGGACGCCTGTAATCGTTGGCACCCGCCCATAAATATCCAGCAAGCCCGGGCCAAGCCTCTTCTCCGCACGTTCCAGAAAGTGGCAGGCCATACAGCGCACGCGCGCTATCACGGCACCGCGCGCGGCATCCGCGGCACGCGCCGTAGGCACGCACAGTAAAATAGTCACCAAAACAACACCCGCCGAAAACAACGCTCGCATAAACAACCTCAAGTGCCGCTGCGCATCTTGATCGTATGCCCCACTATCGTTAATTTCCCACCGTTCACATCCTGGAACAGGGTAATGATGTCGCTACTCTCGCCCCGCGCATACTTCACGCGATACGAAAACATATACACATCATAATGGAAGCGGGGATCCTTGCGTTTGAAGATCAGGGTTCGCCCCTGCATCGGCCCCAGTTTTTTCTGGATAGATTTTAATTTCTCCAGCCACTCATCGCGCGGATGACTTTCGTAGAACTTTTTCCCATACATGGCAAGCGCCTGATCCCAGTTCTGATGTTGCAATGATGTATACAATTTATTCACCATTTTTGATGCTTCATCTTCATTCCGAGGCGCCGCCGAACATGCCCCCAGCAGCATAAAAAACATTATCATCCCTATTCGTCTCATGGCTTACCCCCCCCCGCCCGATCATCCGCCAAATTAAACACCATCTGTGTTTCCTTGCCATGGAAACGCAGATGTACATACAGCTTTGCATGCTTTGGGTCGCGCACCGTCAGTGCGCGCCGGAACACATCACTCATGCCGTCGGGCATGGCCTCAATCCATGCATCCTGAGGATGCAAACGGTAACGCACGACCATCCCCTCCGGCAAGCGATGCCCCGGCGGCCCCTGCAAATGCAGCAGGAACTCATTATGTCCTGCCCGGATCGGGTGGGGGCGAGTCTCCAGTGAAATATTGACTGAATTCCAGTGCCGCCTCTGAAAGAAGTTACTACTCTCCCCACATGCTGACAGCACGCCAACGGTCAACACGATCATGCCAAGCATAAGGAATCGTTTTCCATAAAACATTTTTTCTCCCTTAATGCGGCTCATGCGTCATACACATTAAAGTCGCGCATGCTTTTGCAGCCATGCCACTATTTTTTTGCGCGCAGTGCCCGGAATGGGCGGCATTCTGGCATCCAGGCGATGATGCTCCATCCGCATCACTACAGCAGGCCATCCATTCCGCTTATGTACAAGCGGTGAGGGCGGCGCATGGCATTCTGCGCACCAGGGTTGTAACGGACCGACGCCCACGACCTGATGCTCGGCCGATATAGCGTGAAGCGATGATGGATTTCGGGAATCATTGTCACATGCGGCCAGCGCCAGACACAGACACAGCGGTGCAATATAGCTCATGTCCATCGTCCTCATCCATCACCACCACTATCACCATCAGAATGATGCTCAGGATCGTTGTCCAGACGTCCGCCAGTCTCGCTGCCATACATGCGGGTCATTAAATAGATGAACACACAACCCATGATAATCCACACCACAGCTCCGATCACGCCTACACCCCAATATGACCAGTTGAACACAGAAAAAGCCCGCCGTCCGAAGAACGGAAAGCTGAGACTGATGGAAACGAAAGTAATGCCCACAATCACTGCAATAAACCATCTGGGAATGGGCTTTTGCGATGTCGGGATACTGTCCACCATTTCCCAGTCCTCCAACCCCCGCTTGCGTCGTCGTTCCTCGTCGCTTTCATAGCCGAAATGCTCCGCCATGCGTCTGGCATTCTCTTTCTCACTTAAAGGGCGATTCGTGAATTTCTTTTCTTCACTCATGGCACATCTCCTACGCGGTAGTATTGTACAGGAAAGTTGTCATGCCAACCATCCTTGCTCTGTAGATGGACGACAATGCGATGCATCCCGTGCGAAATCTCCTTTTCATTCAGATGCAAACCGATATTACGCATCCCCGCCGAATCAAAATGGACCGTGTGTTGGTCCAGACGATACTGATTCGGAGCGAGTCCGCGCACCGTAATGCGCACATTCGCGGCGCGATACCGCTTGTTGGACAGATGCACTACATAATCGTTCAAGCTGGTGTTGAGCGCGCCGATATTCCCCACGCTGACTTCATACGGGCTGTATGTCTTGATGCCAAAGCCTAACAGCGAGGCGCCAACCAGCAGAAACGGCAACACACCGCGGAACCTTCCAGACATACTCGCCATATGCGCCGGCGACTCCTCTTTGGATGGGAAAACAAAGGAAAGCAAGCCGGTTTTTCCCTTTCCCTCATGCAGACGGTCACAGGCCACAATACATTCGCCGCATGCCGTACATCCCGAATAAACCTCGGTATGCTTCGGATCCAGATCCACGGCACATGCGCTGGCGCAATATCCGCATTTGACGCAGTCATCGGAGCGAACTTCGTCATAGCCAATACGCATCGTTTCCGATGTCTTGAAGGAATGCTGCCAGATGCGATAGATACAGAAATTCTGGCACATTAAATGACGGATGAAGGCAATATCCAACAGCATCACCACAAAAAAAACAAAATATATCCAGTACATAGACAATGGCATGCCAGCATCGCGCTGGAATGTAAGAAAATGCCACACCACCGGCGGCGGATAGAAATACAGAATAGGAATCAGGGCCAACAGCATGGATACCGCTACAAAGGCAAGGCCAAGCAAGACCCAGTTTCCCCGTTTTCGCTTGCGCAAAGCCACGTCCACACCGCTACCATCCACGGAAAGACCCGCCCGGCGGCCAAGCAGGCGGTGCATCCAGTCTGACCCCAATTCAGACAACAATCCTTGCGGACAGGCCCAACCGCAAAATACCGCACCCAGCCACGAATAGCTCAACACCAGTAGACCAGCCATCAGCAGCCATGCTCCGAGGATAATCGCAAAATCAGCAAACCATATCTGATATGAACCTATGACAAAGGCCCCGGCCAGGATATCAATACGAAACAGCCCCAGTACAGGAGCCAGGATGATGAACGACAAAAAGCCAAATTGCGATATCCGGCGCAGTATATGCAAACGCCGTGACCGCCCCGCCCGCGAGGGTAGAGATTGATTGACGGCAGTAGCCCTGGAATTCGTCATGTTATTCCGTACCTCCCAAGCCGACGACACCGAAGTAAACAGGATTAAACCATAAAGACACTGGAATACAAAGCGACAGAAGATTTCCGGTTAAGCTTACATGACTAATTCGCAGCATGGCGGGTCCTGGACTCAGCGGCTAGCACCTCGGGGTCGAATGGAACAAGCCGTCGCAAGCGTTGCAGCAAGCTTGCCTCCTGCTTATGATCGCCCTCTTTTCCGGCTATTCGCCAAAGCATACGCAAGGCCATGACATGGTCAGGACGAATGGCTAAAATATGTTGCCATGCTTTCTTTTTGCGCGGCGAAAAGGAAGTAGATTCACGCCCCCCCCCCGAAGAAAACAGACTATCTCTTTTCTTGCTCTCCAACTGCGCGGCCAGAGCATCGGCGATGGCAAACCCCGCCCAGCGGTCACGCGGATTTGCTTGATAAGCCAGCCGCATGAATCCGGATACATTGCGTGATCGTCCCGAGAACATCCCCTCCCACGCATGCATCATGGCATCCGTGGACAATACAGCCCGCATCGCGCCATCGGCGTCGGCCTTGTCCACATGCCAACGCTTGATCAGTGCTTCAGGGCGCGGGCGTTCCTGCAACATCCACCCCAATATCCGCGCAATATCCATGCGTCCTTCCACACGCGCCCGCGCCAGGCGAAACTCCACCACCGGCCACCACTCATCCTGCACCGGTGCATTGGATGCCGGGATCGGTCCGAGATCGCGGCCCAGCCATGTCTGCCATCCCTCGCCACCCGTCAGCGTATGATTATGCGCATCCGCCCATGCCTTGATTGATTTCGCTCCGGGCCGAGGGCCACGAAACCCCGCCATGGCCAGATGAAAGCCATCCAGAAACAGGCTGTTGTTCGGGAATACCTTGCGAAACGTGGCCAGTACAATCTGCAGGCTACCCAAATCAAATTGATTCAGCGCCAGCCATTGCACATAAACGCCGGGGGTGGCAAGCCGATCCCGAACACGTTCAAACTGTTGAACGGAAAGCAACAAGCCACGCCCAGCCATGTCAGGATGAAACAAATCTCCCACAATCACATCGTAGGCATGGTGATCCGCCATCAAAAAACGGCGGGCATCATCATGACGGATATCCAGCCATGCAGGCGCATTATCGTTGAATGGCGCAAACCATTGACCCGCAGCGCGGATCGCCCCCTCGGACAATTCCACGGCAACCGCTTTCAATCCGGGGATATGGTGCGCGGGAGATGCCGTAATACCGGTTCCCAAACCCAGAAA
Source organism: uncultured Zetaproteobacteria bacterium (assembly GCA_964509005.1). GTDB lineage: Bacteria > Pseudomonadota > Zetaproteobacteria > Mariprofundales > Mariprofundaceae > JAUZQZ01. The sequence continues at coordinate 5,690 of CAZDWG010000005.1, read as the reverse complement.
CAGGATACGTCGGGCACCGGGACGCAGCAACAGTGCCAAACGCCCCTGATTGCGTTGAACCGCAATAGCCGTCGGGTCACTGGATGCATCAATGCGCTGTAGATCATTGAGCAGAATGCGCGTGCCATCGGGCTTGACCACCACATTCGTCATGGATACGGCGTCCTCATAATGAAACAGCGTACGCGCATCCCCATAGTGGCGGGGCAAGAGTTGCGAAACGGGTGGCATCGGCCAAAGCCATGCCATCAACGGCACAATCAACAGGGACAGGACACGAGCCCGGCCAGCCATCCAGTACATACCGCATAACAATAGCAATCCCGATGCTACGACCACCGTCGCGGCGCTACCAAGCCATGGCGTCAATACCCATCCCGCCACGCCCGCGCCAATGGCCGCACCCAAACTATTCGCCGCGTATAACCATGCCGCGGAACGTTCGCTTGCCTGCCGCCGGGCAATCAGCGGCAGCCATGCTCCCAACGCCACGGTTGCCAGTAAGGTCAGAACCAGCATCACCGCGCCTTGAGCCATCATGGACTCAAACAGACTGTTGAAACTGGATGCCTCCATCCACGCCGAGACACTTGGCAACAGCGCCAACGGCAACAACGCCGACAACGCCGACAACGGCGGCAGGATACGCACCACATTCGAACTCACGCGCCGGGAAAGCAGGCTTCCCAATGCAATACCAAGCAACATCACAGCAAGGATGACGCCCAATACATATTCGGTGCGCATGAACACCACGCTATACAAGCGCGTCCACCCCACTTCCAGCATCAGGGCCGCCGCGCCTATGCCGGCATAGGCCGCCAATTCTCCCCATAAAGGTCTGGCAAAAGATTCCGCGGATGCGGAATCTTTAACGGGAACAGCGGGAATGGGCGTTGAATCGTGAACTGTTTCGCTGATCACCTGATCCGTGCGCAATTCAGGCGACCCCGCTCTCCGGACCATCCATGCAAGCGCCAACGCCACGAAGCCTGTCATCAGCCCTACGGCAGATATGAGCCGCAATGAAAACGCCCAGCCCAGCCATGGCAACAACACCAGCGGTGCCAGCGCGCCAATAACCCCTCCCAGGGTATTGTAACCATAGATGCGGGCCACGCCGACCTTGTCTGCTCCCAACAGGCGCAACATCGCGGGGAAGGTGAGGCCCAGCGCCGTCGCCGGGATGGTCAGCAGTAATATGCAAGCCAACAGATGGAAACTACGCCAGCCATCCGCCCCCATACTGGCTGCCATGGCTTCAAACCCATGCTCCAGCAGGGAAACGGCATCAGGCATCAACATGGACGCTATGGCCACGCCGATCTCTACAGCAGCAAACAGCATCAGCGCAGCATCAAACCGCAAGCGTAATCTTGCACCCAGGTAACCACCCAGACCAAGGCCCGCCATAAACGCCACCAGTGTTACCACCATGCCAAAGTTGCTGGCACCGCTCAGAGTGGAAACGAGCCGCATCCACAGCACCTCATAGGCCAGCGCAGTCAGGCCGGAAATGCCATAAAGCAGCAGCAATATATACGACGTGGAACACATCCCCGACACGCCCTTGACGGAGTCAGCCTCTAATTCGCGCACCACCTTACCCTTTCCCCTTTTGCTGTATCAAAAAGGGAAAAACCATATCATTGAAGTAACAGCGTGCGCGATAGCCAGCGTCACCGTGATACCGGCTGCCGCCATGTGCCACATAAATACCGGCTTGTCTCCCAGCGCCATGGCCAGACCCAGCCCGGTCGTGGTAAAAATACCGAGCAGCAGGCAAATGCCCATAATGAATAAAATCTTGTGTTTTCTTTGCGCTTCTACTTTCAGAATGCCCACTTCATCGTAGCGCCGTTTATTGAAGGTCTGAATGGCCATGATGTCCGCGCTCGTGCCACTCGCTGCAGGCTGATGGGCATTAGATCCGGCGGCGGCTACAGAACGTTGTACGACAGTAGCATGGGCAGATGATCCCGGACAGGCAAGCAGGCTGCACCATGCAATAGAAATGATAAACAACAGACGGAATACACGCATGGCAAGGCTACTCCTTCCTTTTTTTACGCGGTGGAATCCTGCCAATTTCACCAGATATTTCGTCTTCCTTGATATTGCGGAACCGCCATGAAAGAACAATAATCAGAATGAACGGGATCATCACCAGTATGAAGATAAAGATAAACAGGTGCCGCACGGAGTTGAACGTCACATGCAGAAAACTGTATTCACCCAATACGCCAGCCATGGCCTCGGTTGGCATGAACACCAACACAGCGATAACCATTCCTAACATCGGCTTAAATACCCTTGAGTCCATTATGTTACGCATGCTTATTCCCCTTATTTTTTTTCGAGCTGGCACAACGGAAACCTATAAAATCTGATGCATCGCCATACAATGCATAGCTACGGTGATAGGTGGATGTTGAAAATGGGTCGCTCTTCCATGATCCGCCCCTGAGCGGCTTATAGTGTTCGGCGGCGCCACTCGCACGATTCCCCTGATCAACCAAAAACATGGATGTCGGCGCATGGCTACCCTTATAAGGTTTGAAATCGTTCGCTGTCCATTCCGCAGCATTGCCCGCCATATCCACTGCGCCGTAAGGACTCGCACCCGTCATATGCGCAAACACTGATGTGGTGCTTCCACGGGTATTATAGGTATTCAGCTTCGAGGGATCCATGTGGTTCCCCCATGGCCAGCGGCGGCCATCCGTACCACGCGCCGCCTTCTCCCATTCCGCCTCGGTGGGTAAACGCTGGTTGTGCCATGTACAATAATCGGAGGCATCCTGCCATGTTACCAACACCACGGGGTGAAGCTTAAACCCCTTGGGAATCACGCCATCCTTCCAGTACGATGGCACCTTGTGCGCGGTTTCTACCGAAAACATGGCATACTGCGCGTTGGTCACCGGAAATTTATCAATCTTGAAAGCGCCCGTACTCGCCATATGACGCGGCCCGTCCTGCTCATCACTTTGTACCCTGTTCGTACCCATCATGAATGGTCCGGCGGGAACAGATACCATTTTCGCCAGGCGCTGCCATACTTTATCCCGCAGTAATGATTCGGAACCCGCCAGCGTATAGGTGGGAACGCCGGTATTACGTGTCGTGGCATTCATGAATTGCCCCGCCGCCAACACATGATTAGCCACTTCCTTAGGACTGGTCGCATCGTAGGAGGAATGATGCTGCATCTGGTCAATCCTTCCCGCCGCAAGCCAGAGGGTGTGAACCGCACCACCAAGGAAAGCGCCCGCAACGCATGTCGTCAGCGTGGCCATCAACAAATGCCTGCGCCGTTTACGCGCAAGCGGTGATGTATCCTTTTGAAAATTAATTATTTTTTGAAAACTCATGCTTCCCTCTCTGCTTCGGGACGACCCCTGCCATAAATACGTTTGTTCATAACCTCACCCAATACTCCGCCAAGGGCCGAGGATTCAATAGATAAAATCACAAAGAAACCCCACCATCCGAGTGGCATCAACTGCCCTCCGGCATGCAAATGAGCCGTATGCATGGAGGAGTAATAATCAAGCCCCATCACGGGCAAGGGTGGTAAATAGGCCAGTAGCTTCCCGTGCAGCCCATAAATCAGGGAAACGGCAGCGCCGCCAATAAGCGGCAAGATAAACAGCGCTATAAACCAGATGAGATTAAAATACTGAATACCGGTAAAAATTTCGATGCGTACACCCAGTAGCCTCAAACCAAAATGATCAATCAGCGCCGCAACGCCAAGTGCCAAGCTACCTTGGAGAACGCCTTCCCATGTCCACCATGGAATGCCCCGTGAGTTTTTCATATTCGGTTTTCCTGACCTCCTTGAGATACCAGCCCTTCACCTTAAGGCTTGCCATATACTGCGCCAGCAAACGGCGCTCATGCTCCGGCAACGCCGCATACGACGGCATCCGGTATTTTGGCTTCAAACGGGACGGAATTATGGATTGGGGATCTTTGGCGCTAAAGTAGTGATAGAGCCACGCCTCCGTATGTAACGAACCCATCCCGTCCAGAGGTGGTGACGGGACGTGCTGTAGCATGTTGCGAACAGCCCACAGGGTATGGCAGTTACGGCAACTCTCGCGCCCGATAATAGCGCTTGCTTCACGTGCAAGCTTATGACTAGCTGTAGTATAGAAGGGAACGCCCGGATCCTGGCTCAGGGGGTGGCGCTGTAGATGAATATAATTATTGACGCCAAGACCAATGACCACGGCGGCAATCAGAATATAGATGCCTTTCTCTCCACGACGAAGCGCCATGGATCAGGACCGTCTAAGCTCTTCCTGACGCTTCTTCTCAAGAAATTCTTCGCGCAATTTCATTTGATCCGCCAATACTTCACGGCTCTTTTTATATTCCTCAGGGTCCATGCGGTCCTTATCACCTTCGTCAAATACCAGGTACTTGATATCCTCATCGAACTGCCTGTTCTTGGCGGCCCAGATAAACCCGATAATCGCGGCTATCACAATAAGGACACCCGAGACAAGCCAGATGTAAATGGTCCAGCCTTCACCCAGATTATTTAAAAAATGATCAATTTGATGCATTGATACTCTCCTTCAATTACCCTTTAACCAATATTGAACATGGTGCCAAGAATAAATCCATCACCTAAATCCCACAAGCGTTCGTGTGTCGGAAGTGTAAACACAGAACCTATGCAGCACCTGGACTGAAAGTGTTTATAGCAAAATCCCGTCAATGAATTGTACGAACGATACAACAAAGCCAAGCAATACCCCGCCAAGAATGCTACACAGAAGGATATACTCGCCTTTCTTGAGTGTGCCATGGGCGCTACGCATATACAGAACGACAAAGAAAGCATACAAGGCCATGCCAAAAAGGAGAAAGACGAAGGTTCCGATACGCCATTTATCACCAACCAGATCGTCGATACCGTAAGCAAATGCCGTACCCGGCAGGGCAAACATCCATAGCATGAACACAGCGGCAAGGCCTGAAATCGTAGCAAGGCGCTGTATTATCGCGTAAATCATAGCATGCTCCCAATCTTCATGTTGTTTACTTCAGCATGGCTACATGCGCATCCATGCTGTACATTTTATACATGGGCGATATTTTTCCGTTATTATTCCCGGCGGGCGCGCAGTGTAAACGACGCATACTATTTTTACCACCCCCAGCCTGGATGAAAAATCATTTGCTTTTGTCTGTTTGCAAAGATAGGCTACCCCGGCATATATTCTCAAGGGAGGATTTATAATGGATCTCAACTCACAACTTACAACATTCTTGATTGCTGCGGTTATCTTTTATTCTGGCGTGGCGTTGGCTTATTTTTGTGCTGCCCCAGCAGTCAAACGCATGGAAGAGCTGGACAAACGCTAGATTTAGCTTTTTCTTTACTGTCAATCTTGCAATAAAAATCATCCACTGCACAAAAAAAACGCGCCTTATGGCGTGTTTTTTTTGTGCAAAACTGCAAAACATGGCCTGAACCCTATTCGTAAATCGCCGCAATGATTGGTTCGGGATTCCAGCCCTCACCATTCGGACGAGCCTTACGTTCGCTCAAACGACCTTTGGACTTTTTGTGCGCATAACCTCGATGGATTCGGTGCGAACAAGAGAACAACCCTAAGCTACTCAGCACCCATCGTTTTGTCATTGCGAAGGAGCGAAAGCGACTGCGGCAA
>CAZDWG010000004.1:0-23994 GCA_964509005.1 uncultured Zetaproteobacteria bacterium | reverse complement strand
TGACCACCGGATGACTCGCTGTGGCACGATTTGTGGGTAAAGGGCAGGGCTAGCCTTCCTAAGCCAGCAAAGCCGGAACAAAACGAGCTGTACACCACAGAGGACAGAGAATATCGAATAGGGAAATACCAGGGTTTATTCTCAGATTTTGTTTTCCTCTGTGTATCTCTGTGCTCTCTGTGGTGAAATATCTTGTGCATTTTGCATTAGATTTCACGGGTAAGGGAATGTTGACCAAAATGGATCCTGGGCGGGTATTCACGCAATGCCATTTCGGCCAATGCCATGATATTGCCAGCCCCGCATCTTCAATGTAGTGGGATCATACACATTACGACCATCAAACAGGAGCCGTCCGCGCATACTCGACTCGACTGCATTCCAGTCCGGTTCCCGGAAACACAACCATTCAGTCATCATCACCAATGCATCAGCATCCGGTGTACAGGCATCCAAACTCTCCATAAATTCCAGGTGTTCTTCGTTGGGCCACAAACCCTTACAAACATCCATCGCCACGGGATCGTGCGCCCTGATTCGCGCACCACGCGCCAACAGGGCGTCGATCACATCCCGGCTCGGAGCTTCGCGCATGTCATCCGTTTCCGGCTTGAAGGCTAGTCCCCACAGTGCCACCCGAGGCTCTTCAATACCTTCAAGAGCAGTCAGAATCGCCTTCACAAAACGCTGGCGCTGCATTTGATTGATCTCATGCACGGCCTCGATCAACTGCATGTTCACACCATGTTTCTCACCCGAGGCGATCAGCGCCTGCACATCCTTGGGAAAACAGGAGCCGCCATAACCGACACCCGCATAGAGAAAATGTGGCCCTATCCGCGGGTCGGAGCCCATGCCCTTGCGCACAGCCTCAACATCGCCTCCCGTAGCATCGCAAAACGTTGCCAGTTCGTTCATAAACGAGATACGCGTAGCCAGCATGGCATTGGCGGCATATTTGGTAATCTCGGCTGATTTCCGATCCACAATGACGAGGCGATCACGATTGCGGTTGAATGGCGCATACAGGCGGCGAAACACCTCTGCATCGGTCGGATTCGCGATGCCGACAATAATGCGGTTTGGCTTCAGAAAATCGTCCACCGCCTGTCCTTCGCGCAGAAACTCGGGATTGCTGGCCACCGTCACCTTTGGAGCATCGTTTCGGCCGGACAACGCCTCCGTCACTACAGCTTCTATTTTTTCGCCTGTTCCGACCGGCACCGTGGATTTGGTCACCAGGATACAATCCCGCCGGACATGGGTCGCCGCCGAGCGCGCTGCCGCTAACACATACGACAGATCGGCTGAGCCGTCCTCTTCCGGCGGCGTGCCGACGGCCAAGAATACCACCCCCGTTTCGGCCATCGCATCCGCATACGAGGGCGTAAATGTCAAATGCCCCGATTTCATGTTGCGCAGGACAATAGCGTCCAGGCCCGGCTCATGAATCGGCATCACGCCTTCCGTCAATTTGTTCAGCTTATCCTGATCCACGTCCAGGCCGATAACATAATGACCCACTTCCGCCAGGCAGGCAGCCGTCACCAATCCGACGTAACCTGTCCCAATTACGCATATACGCATTATCGCTCCCCTTCTTTGTCGTTACGGCAAAGCCTGCCTAAACCGATTGTTGTAAGCAATTTCTAGCTTGGATTATTCATAAATACTTTCTTCCATTACGCTTTCTTTTCGCCCAGCCAACCGATAACGAAACCACAGGCGTAACATGCCTCGCACAGTACCCATACCCATTTTCCCCGCAACAGGCTAGTCAGCATACGTAACGGAAAGCGGAATACACGCCGCCATAGCGGCACACGCTCGGTAAACTCACCATGTTCGGCAGGGGTTTCAATCACCCATTCCGGTGAATGAATATTGGCGTAAGCCGCCTGCCGACCATTACGAAAAAACTGGGTGAGCAATTTTTTCCACGTCTCTGGTGGCAAATGGTGATAAACAATGCCGGGCAAAATCACTACGCGGCTACCAACCTCACGAAATGCCTTACGCAAATAGGGGTCCAGCCCGCGTGGGATCCGTTCATTCTCACCGCCTACACGGCGGAACAGTTCGGTCCGCATGATCAGGCATGGATGCTCCGCCAAATCAGAGTCCACGATCTCGCTCACAGGCTGCCAACTGCGCCGGGGTACCTGTCGCATGACACGCTTCACAAATGGCGTGGCCCATTCCGGCACCGTATTGTTTCCACCCGCCATGCCGATTTCCGGATACTCGTCCATGGCCTGTACCAGTTTGCTCAGTGTGTTGCTGTCCGGCAACGATGAGTCATCGTCCACGGTCAGCAGATACTCACCACTGGCCAGCTCCGCCCCGATATTGATGGCCCGTCCCTGCCGCTTGTCGCCCTTGATGACATACAACTCGAAATCCTGAAAGTCCTGCGCACTTAATTGCCGCATCAGTTGACGGAAATAACCGCCGCGGTCCGCATCTGCAGTCGGGATGATGAGCGACAGCCGGGGCGAAGCATTGTCTGCCGGTACATGCCAGATATTTCCAGACGAAGCCTCATTGTTGCGAAACTTGACCCATGGGCGCACCACTTCAGATGCTAGCCCCCATTGGGCTACGTCAAACAACTGTTCAAAATCTCTCATCTACCCCTCCCCTAAATTCAAGTTGTAAGTGCAATTTAATGAGATGTTTGAGGTGGCAAGCTACGGTAGTAGGCTTTTTCCTTCTTATCCAGCAACACTCATCGAAGGGACGCTAACCTAGCCTCTTGAATAACAAAATCTTACCTCATAGTTGGAGCAACACATAATGCTTTTTCGATCTCCACTTTAGGAATCAGTTCAAAGCCCATGTCCGAAGCTCTTTTTTTCAAGTTTTTGGTCATACGGTAGAGATTTCCTCTAACATCAAAATCAGGCCTGCTCTTGGTCTTTTGCAGCATATCCCGCTGACGCATATAAGTCCTTAGCGCCACCACCACCTCCTCATCAAGCCGAAATGCGCCACGCAACAAACCATAGGTATGAAGTTACTGTAACCACGGACAATCCTGTGCATCACTTTTTCAACCCGGAACATTTTTGACATGACATGCAATTACCAGCAATACATCTAAGCCATGCTCCTCAAGTATTTCAAAGGCTGGAATCCAGTACACCCCCGTCGACTCCATGGCCCCGTTTTGATGCCAACATCAACTAGCCAGTCCGCCATCCGATTCAAGTCTGCCGTGAAACAGGGGAATTTCCGAACTGGCTTATCATCAAGCTCAGATGGCACTGATGCATCATGCGGAGGCTTCCCCACCTCGGCCCATTTGATTCGGGGCGTTCCCTCTCGGGGCTTTCGCCCCGCCCCTACGGGCGTCCGAACGGCCTACGGCCTTTTTGTCCGAGCCGGAATTTCGTTCCATGGAATCATCATGCAGCATCGTAGGGCGTATCTCTCGCTACACACTAGCAATGGATAATGGATTGGTGGAGCAGTATGCGCCCAAGGACAAAACCTTCGACCGCGTTGACGATGCCTTGCTTGACATTATTACCTATAAATTTAACCATTAGCCCAGAGAGTCGCCGTGATGATTGCGCCGGGCCTTTGTTCCTGTCTGCGCCATGGCTTTGGCAGGCAGGCGTAACGGATTCCGGGTGCCGTTTGTCCAGGAGAGTAGGATGAGAAAAGAACACCCGGCGATTGTAGAAGATGGCATTATAGCTGGAAATTATTCTGAGAAATATAATACGAGAAATCTGGTAGCCAAAAAATTAATGGCGGGCTTTGAGTCATCTGTTTTTAATCTTGTTCTTCGATGCAAGGCAACTTCAATTCATGAAGTAGGTTGTGGTGAAGGGCATCTTGCCTCAAAGCTGAATAGACTTCCTGGCATTGAAAATGTTCGTGGTTCCGACTTTTCATCTAAGGTGATTGATCTGGCCAAGGATATGCATGGCCCTGAAGGCATTGCCTTCAAAGCGGAGAGTATCTATGACCTTGATTCCAGTATCGATATGGCTGAACTGATCGTATGTTGTGAGGTTTTGGAACACTTGGAAGATCCTGAACGATCATTAGCCGTGTTGCGAAAATTAGCATCTCCCTACTGCCTTATAAGTGTGCCTCGTGAACCTATTTGGCGTTTGATGAACATGGTAAGAGGAAAATATTTGCGTGATTATGGCAACACGCCAGGACACGTTCAGCATTGGTCCAAGTACACATTCATCCAGATGGTTTCAAAATTTTTCCGTATAAAAGCCGTGGAAACCCCTCTGCCATGGATCGTGTGTTTATGTCGAAGAATAACCTGAGCGCCTTTAAATACACAAGGTTCCCGTATCGCATCATTCATGAATAGTTCAGGTTAGGAACCTCTAATTTTCTATGAAGCATGGAAAGCTATCGCATATTCATCAGGAAAGAAGCTATCTCAAAAGGCTTTCTCTGTTACTTCTTATCAGTATCGGCGCTGTTGTCGCATGCAATTATTTGATCGATCCTTATGATATTTATCATAAATATCTAGTGGAAGGTCTAAACAAAGAAAAACCCCTTGTACTTGAACATACCCGATTAAGCAAACCTTATATCGTTCAGCGCGTGCAACCAGATCTGTTACTCTTGGGGTCTTCACGAGTCGAAGTTGGGCTTAATCCAGAATCTTTATTTATACCAAAACAGTACAAAAAACGATACAATATGGCTGTTAGTAGTGGAACGCTTTATGAGAGCTTTCGTTTTTTGCAACACACCTACGCGTTTCATCCTGTTAGAGTCGCCATCGTCGGCCTGGACTTTTTCGCTTTTAATGCCTATTGGCATCAAATGACCGACTTCCGTGAAGACAGACTTGCAGTGGATTCTGATGATCAACCCACTGGTGGCAACAAAACCGTTGATGTGTGGTCTACCCTGCTTTCCTGGAGCGCACTGAAAGACAGTCTTGCGACTATTTTACAACAACAGAATAACATCTATACTAATTTTGGACAGCTTTCAGGGTCGCACATGCGTTCCATGATCAAGGCCAATAAAACCCAACATGATTTATTCTTGCAAACCGAAAAAAACTTTACTGCGCATAATCTTCTTCCCGCCCCTTTTCATGCCTTCCGTTTGTCGCTTGATAATGGCTCTATGTCAACGAGCATGAAAGCGCTTAGATCTCTGGTTCATTTTTGCCTCAAAAAAGGAATTGACCTCAAGCTCTTTATTCCTCCAATGCACGCCCGTTATATGGAGATGCTACGAGCTTTACATCTATCTGATACGTTTGAACAATGGAAGCGAAATATGATTTTTCAGATTGTCGCGGACGTATCTGACCGTCCAGAAAAAACCCTGGTTTCTCTCTGGGACTTCAGTGGCTATAACAGTATCACAACGGAATCACTGCCAGGTATGAATGACAAGAAGTCAGAAATGAAATGGTACTGGGAGTCATCCCATTTCAAAGCCAAAACTGGAGATTTGATATTGAGCAGAATGTTTAATATTTTCAACCCTGATTTGCCCGATAATTTTGGTGTTCTCATCACAGCCAAAAACATAGAACAACACCTTCGACATATTCGCAGCATGGGCGTTCTTTATCGACAGCAACATCCGAATGATGTTCGTGAAGTTGAAAATAATGCCAAAAAGTATCTCAATTATCTTAAAAAAATAAAGCATCATGCTCTTTAATTCTCCATTTTTCATTTTTGTTTTTCTACCTATTACTCTTCTATTTTTCTTTTTAGCCGGAAGCCGCGGGTATCATAAAAGTGCCATTGTATGGCTTGTATTTACTTCGCTATTTTTCTATGGCTGGTGGAATCCGATTTATCTTGGCCTGATAATCTTTTCCATCTTTTTTAATTTCACATTAGGGTCATTCCTCTGCATGCAGTTTGAATCATCCATACGCGCACGCAGGAGTATTTTAATATTCGGCTTGCTCATCAATTTGGGGTTGCTTTGTTATTTTAAGTATATGGTTTTCTTTACGTCGACAGCGAATATCTTGTTGGGAACAAACTTTAATCTGCAACATATCATTCTTCCGCTGGCCATTTCTTTCTTCACCTTCCAGCAGATTGCCTATCTGGTTGATGTGTATGCCAAGCAGGTTCGGGAATATAATTTTCTACATTACTGTCTCTTTGTTACTTTTTTTCCTCAGTTGATTGCTGGACCTATCGTCCATCACACGGAAATGATGTCTCAGTTTGGTCTAAGAAAAATTTTTCATTTCAACCCCGGAGATATGTCTGTAGGCGCAAGTATTTTTTTTATCGGCCTATTTAAAAAGGTTATTTTAGCGGATTCAGTGGCGCAATATGCCACGCCTGTTTTTAATGCTGCCGGGCACGGCGTATATCTTACCCTGTTTGAGGCTTGGGGTGGTGCGCTGGCATATACACTTCAACTTTATTTCGACTTTTCGGGGTATTCAGACATGGCTATTGGTCTTGCGCGTATGTTTGGCATCAAGCTCCCCTTGAACTTTAACTCTCCATATAAGGCCAACAATATTATTGAATTTTGGCGTTGTTGGCATATGACATTATCCCGATTTTTAAGAGATTACCTGTATTTTCCTTTGGGAGGAAACCGGAAAGGAAGGCGCAGACGCTATGCGAATCTGATGATCACCATGCTGCTTGGCGGACTGTGGCATGGCGCAGGCTGGACTTTTGTGATCTGGGGCGGTCTTCATGGCATCTACCTGATTGTCAACCATGGCTGGCATGCTTTCACCAAAGCACTACAGGTAAATCTTGGTCGCGGGTCACGGTGGGGAGTCTGTCTGGCCAGAGGTATAACGTTTTTTTCTGTCGTCATCGGCTGGGTCTATTTCAGGGCAGCGAGTTGGCAAGAAGCCTCAAACATGATACATGCCATGCTGGGCACCCATGGAATATCGCTTCCTCATGCATTGGCCGCTCTACCATGGCCAAACATATGGACAAAACATTTTCTCTCCTTTGATGGTATGTTTTACCATGAGGTTTTTGGCGGTGCAAGCAGCATATCAGCCATCGTCTGGGTAGTTCCTCTATTGTTTATAGTATGGTTTACTCCTAGCACCCAACAATGGTTTGCCGCACATCAACCAGCAATAGATTCCATCCTGAAACCATCCCGTTTACAGTGGCAGCCCACAGGGATATGGACGCTTGTAATCTACATTATTGCATTTACGGCCATTATCAATCTGAGTAATGTCAGTGAGTTTATCTATTTTCAGTTTTAATACGGCAGAGGAGTTTTACAATATCACAGTATTCATGACTCTGTTATTATTGAATGATTATGGCGCACCAAAAATGAGAACAGAAAAGCGACACCATCCCCGATGGTCGTAACGATACGCATAAAAGTTGTCAGAATCAGGCTTTCGACAGGTGGAAGAAACTGGGTAAGAATTAACATCATTGCGGCTTCCCTTACGCCGATGCCCCCAGGGGCTCCCGGAACAATAAGCCCGATTGCCCATGAGAAACAGACTGCCGTAACCGCGACCCCATAAGACAAGACAGGATTAAACTCGGAAAACGCGCTCCACAGGATACATGAATAAAGTAAAAAAAATAATAAATACAACAACACTACCTGCACAAGCTTTACCCAACGATCCCTGTTCATTTCCGGAAGATCTTTTAATGGCCCAGGCTTCCATCGGCGCAAGGCCCATAAAAACACAACCAGTCCTACTATCCCTGCGCCAACCAAAAAAAAAGAAAAACCGTTCTTCGACTCCAGATCTATTCCAAGCCTCAATGCGAATATGGCACCCAGAAAAAAACCGCTGAAGAGCAGTAAAATTGATTCATACACAAGGCTGACACCAGTCTCCGTTCGGGGAACCCCCTGCTTCTTCATTAGCTCAATACGGCCAACAAAATGAAAAATATTTCCAGGCAAGTATTTCCATATCTGGGTGTGCATGAATATCCGGAATGCTGTCGAGAAAGATGGGCGGCGCCCCGAACAGAGCATGCATAACAGTTTCCACCACGCCAGCGAGATCAGTACCTGATAAATTCCGTAGACAATAGATAACAACAGACACTTAATCCATAAACCCGAAGGTATTTCGGCGTGGGAAAGATTACCCCAGAGGTGTCGAATCTGCTGAAAAATATAAAAAAATGATAAAAATACAATTAGGAAACCGGCATATTTTATCCCACGTTTCATCAGGATTGACCTGAAGAACTTATCCCGCACCGTCGACGTAATTGTCCCCAGGCATAATAAAATGCCCAACTGGCTAGAAGACATAATTCCGGTACAAACGGGTAACCATACCGGCGTATCGAATGGATCAAACCATATACCGCAGTCATATACAGGAACAAAACCAGTATGGGAAGCAATGCCTCATTCCGATACCTGGATAACAACATCAATAATGCAGCGCCCACGAAACAGTATTTCAGAATAAGCACAAGCCACTTTCCATCATGCCAGTGGCTTGCAATCGCAGAGCTTCCGACAGGTGGGGATACCCATAGAATCAGTATGCGGCTAGCTACTAACTTGAGCATGGAAAAAGGATGTTCGAGCAAAGCCCGGTCCAATTGCCGACGTAGTTCTGCGTCAGAAAATTTCCCCATATACGACGAAGCATCAAGACGTTCACGCTCCAGAGCATCCATGTCCGTTACGTCCCACCACCAACTTCCATTGAAAGCAGGATAATTGGAAAAAAACAAAGCCTGCTTCGCAAAATCTTTCTGCCCGTTATCTACCGCCATGCTGTCCCTTAGTTGCCAACCTGTAGCCATAAAAATTGGCAACAGAGCGACGACAAGAAATTCTTTCCATTTATGTCGCAAGCCTGGGAAAAAAACTGCTACAAGGAAGAAACATAGTCCGAGCAGAGAAAACTCCGGCTTGGTAAGCCCCATAATGCCGGTTACCGTGCCGCAAAGGATGGCTAGAGAATAGTTCGCCTGATGATGACGTAACAGTCTGAACCCCAAGATGACAAACAACAATGCCAGCGGAATCAATATATTCTCCGAATACAGTCGGCCAACTATTTCAAAAGAGGTGTGTAGAGCAAAAAAAACACACGCAGTCAACGCCACAAGTGCTGATCTCGTCAGCCTTTGTCCCAGGTAAAACAGGGGGATAATGAGTAATGCGCTGAGCAGTGCCTGAACATATAAAGCATAATGATAGTCCGTGCCAAAAGCTGCGTAAATTAACGCCAGAAAGAGAGGATACGCGGGAGGCCGCATAGAGGTCGGCTCACCGGGAATAAACGAAAACCCATTCCCGGCCAATAGATTCACCGCTATCGTATGATATTGAAGCGCATCCTTGATCGGTGGTGCTCCCATCTCCGTTACCACAACAATTCTGATTGCCAAAGCAATCAGAAAAACAAGAAACAACGCTATCGGCACCCATTTTTTGCGGCCAAACCACGAACATTGTTTCATAGGCTATTTACGTTCAATCTTTCTCAGCCGCCACTGAACATCCTCCATCAAGCGTCGGTTCACTGAAATCAAGTCAGCGATGACGCCCGATATGGACAGGAAGAAGCCGAGGTTGAAAAGAACTCCGGCCAGGATTAAGGATTGAATATGGCCGGAGCCGCCACCATCGAGGAAAAAATAGAGGAACCTGATACAAATGAGGAGTGCGGAAAAAAGAAAAATTGAGCCACACAGCATAAATGCCTTAAAAGGCCTGTATACGGTGAAAATCCGGAGTATCGTAGCCATGGAACGGAAAACATATTTTCGGATACTTTTTACCAGTCTGGAGGGCCTCAAGTCCTCATTCACATGGATGGGGACGGCTACAATCGTCATCCCCTTCTGCCCGGCTTGGATAATCGTCTCCAGTGTATAGGTGTATTCGGAGAACACATTCAGACTCAAAGCCGCGTCCCGGCTCATAGCTCGAAACCCGCTGGGTGCATCCTGGACTTCTGTCTTGCTGGCCAAGCGAACAACATAGCTTCCCAGATTCTGAAGTAACTTTTTGATGGGTGAAAAATGTTTAATATCTCCAATGGGACGCGAGCCAATCACCATATCCGCCTTACCGAGGATAATTGGCTTCACCAGATCAGGTATATCGTTTGCATCATACTGGTTATCCGCATCAGTATTCACAATAACATCAGCGCCCTGAAGAAGGCATTCATCCAGACCCGCCATAAACGCACGGGCAAGGCCTCTGTTTTCGGGAAAGCGGACGATATGGTCGACACCAAGCTTCTTGGCTACTTCAGCGGTATGATCAGAGCTTCCATCATCAATGATAAGCCATTCAACCTCGTCAAATCCTTCAACATCTCTCGGCAGATCACGGATTGCAACAGGAAGGCTGTCTTCCTCATTGAAACAAGGTATCTGTATCATTAATTTCACGGTGTTATACCCTCTTTTATCATTTGATAGCTAGCACCCTTTGGTGCTTCTCCGCATCATAAATGATACTTACCCTGTTAAATATGTTTTCAATCAAATGAATACCGTTTGTCCCTTTTCTTACATCTATAATCATCGATCCGTCATTATTCAAAAGGGTATACACTTTATCCAGGTAGGTTTCCACTGGATAGTGGAAGCCCCATGATATTAAAGATATAACCAAATCAACGCTACCGTCCATTTCGATATTATGGTCATCATTCGCTTCTAATAAATGCACAGACTTTTCAGGTATGCCATTTAAGAGTAATACTTTTTTGGCAATATCGAGTGAATTATAGAAAGCACCTGTAGATGAGAAGTTATAGAAAACGGATTTTTCTACGCTTGTTTTATCAAGCAAATAGAAGACTGATGGTTGGTCTTGATAGTGCCTGTTCAAAAAAACATCAATCCCTGCTACTCCACAGCCTATATCAAGGACTGAGGAGCATGTTTTTGGCAAAGAATCCTTTATGGAGAGGTATTCTTTCTTCATATCATTTTCATATAATGCGCTTATCCTCGAACGGTCCGTCTTCTTTGCCTCATTTTCCACAAATCGATTATAAATTGAGAATGGTAACGCTCTATCCAACAGGCGATAAATAAAAGTATTTGGGAATTGCAAGTACGCGGTTCTTTGAAATAGAATATACCTTATAGATTCACTCGGTATTATCATTGTGGTCGATTCCCTCCCCTTGTTTCCATAAACTACCATTAGAGCAAGCGTTTCAGACAGTGCGAGAGTCTGCCATCATGTTTGTTCATCAATCCATACCCTAAACCACATTTCCAGCACAATCATACTCCATATCCGATGACCGAGCTCATATTTTCCACTTTGATGCATACGCAGTAAATCTAGCATACGCGTGGGCTTAAAGATGCCGCGTTGAGTAAATGCCGCAGAGGTGAATAGCGCTTCCGCCCATCGCCCCAAATCACCTCGAAGCCATTGGCCGACAGGGATAGTAAATCCCTGCTTGCGTGGTTCAAGAATCACTGGTGGCAAATAACGCGCAGCGACTTTTTTCAATAAATACTTACCCCACCCGTGCCTGAAGCGTATCCCTATCGGCAAGCTCATTTCCCATTCAAGCAAACCATGATCCAGTAAGGGTACGCGCACTTCCAACCCATGCGCCATGCTCATTCGATCTACCTTGAACAATACATCTTCAGGTAAATACCAGGAAAAATCTATTTGAGAGAAACGCGCATCTCCCATGCTTTGCATCAAGGGATCGGTCAATTTCCCCAGCGGGTCTTCCGATAACGAGACCTTATATTCCTCCGCGTATAAATTATATCGAAAGGCCTGGGATGTCGTCATTCGCCGTAGGTAGCGTTCATTTTTGCCATGCGACATATCAAACATAGCCCGTTGCGCCAGCCCCACTTTTCCAGATCGATATGCCCATTCCCATCCTGGAAATGGTAACTTTGGCAATAAATGCGGTAAACTCAAGGCTCGGCGCGTCCACTCATAACCGAAAAATGGCTCATCGCCACCATCACCGGCAAGCACGACTTTCACCTGTTCAGCGGCAACTTGGGAAACCAGAAATGTTGGCAAAATAGAATTGTCAAACAGCGGTTGTTCAAGGTGATGCAGAAGTTGTGGAAGTTTTTCAACCAGATCCAGACCTACCACATGCTCACGATGGCAACTGCTAATATGGTTTGCCACGATCCTGGCCCAGCCCCTTTCATCACCGCCCCCCTCGAAGCCAATGGTGAAGGTATGCAGCGGTTGATCCATCTTTTTGGCCGCGATGGCGCAAATGAGCGAAGAATCCACTCCTCCCGACAAAAATGCGCCTATCTCTACATCTGCCAGCAAATGGGATGCAACAGCATCATTCAAGCGCTGATCCAGTTCATCAACCAGATCATCTTCGCTTCCCTGCACGCTCTCGCCGTCGGACAATTGCCAGTACTTCTCAAGCGTACACCTTCCATCTTGCCATAATAATGTATGCGCGGGAGAAAGCATATGTATGCCTTCAAAAATCGTATCAGGGCGTGGCACGTATCCCAACGCCAGATAGGCATCAATCATGGGAAGGTCGATGCGTTTTTCGATTGCCTTATGGATAAAAATAGCCTTTATTTCGGAGGCAAAGACCAGACCGTGTTCGTGCCTGGCATAAAATAGCGGCTTGATACCTACCCTGTCTCTGGCCAATAGCATGGACTGCTTCCGATCATCCCAAATGGCAATGGCAAACATACCTGATAAACGGGGTATCACCGCTTTACCCCATTGCATATAGCCGCGCAGGATGACTTCGGTATCGCTATGTCCACGAAATACATGACCGGCTTCAATCAACTGTTTACGCAGAGCGGGCGCATTGTAGATTTCACCGTTGAAGGACAAGTGTATGCTATTGGCCGACATCGGTTGCGCCCCCGCCTTACTCAAATCCTGAATGGACAAACGCGTATGAGCCAGGCCCACCCCATCGTCATGCCATATGCCGGAGGCATCCGGGCCTCGGTGACGCAGTGCATGCGCCATGGTGGAGAGGATGGTCTCCGAACCCTGCCCTACATATCCGGCTAAACCACACATGCCAGTTAACAGATTTCCTGATACAGTTTGAATACGCTGCTGGCCGCCCGTTCCCAACTAAAGCGCCGAGCGCGTTCTATCCCGGCTTTTCGCAAGACATATCTCCCTTGTTCGTCGGCCATCAGGGATGCGATGGCTTCGGCGATCTCATCCACGGAATAAGGATTCACCAGCACGCCAACATCCCCCGCCACTTCCGGACACGAACTTAGATTTGAAGTGATGACGGGAACGCCCGCCGCCATGGATTCCAATATGGGCAGACCAAACCCCTCATAGAGACTAGGATACAAAGAAATCTCGGCATTATGCAGCAACACGGACAAGTCATCATCCGCGATAGCGCCCAGAAAATGAACTCCATCGGCCATTGAGCCAAGCAATTGCTTCATCTCCGTTTTTGGTCCAATGATGGCAACGGGAATATTCGGAGCGGCCCGGCGTGCAGCCCGGATTGTACGCTCCAGGTTCTTTCTAGGCTCAGGCGTGCCGACCAGAAAGATGAGGTAAGGTCGTTTTAGTCCATATTTTACAAGGATGCGTTCGGTTTTTCCTGCGTCACTTCGAATAAAAAAATGAGACTCCACGCCTTCGAAAATGACCCGGATTTTATCTTCCGGATAGCCCATCAATTCCACCATGTCATTCTTGGTCGATTGCGATACGGCGACGACGGCATCGGCCCGTTCAAGCGCCGCCGGGAGCTCATGGAGATAGCCACGCTTGTTCAGATCCGGATCATGGAACAATTCGGGGTGCCGTAAAAATGTTAAATCGTGGACGGTTAACACCGTCCGGGCATTGCGAACAGCGGGAAGTACGAAATGCATGCCGTGAAACAAATCAATGTTTCCCGTCCAATATTCAACGGGAGGCCATGAGAGGCTGTTCCACAGAACCTGCATCAAACGTTTTGGCGCAGACAGGTTCACTGCCTTCACATATGTTAGCTTTGGGTTCCACGCTGTTTGGGCGTCGCGGAAACGATTGGAAAAGAGAATATATTCATGACCTTTTTCCATTTCGAACATCGCTGATGCCAGTCTTCGCACATAGCGCGCAATCCCGCCATGAGGTCTCGCCGCATGGTAGGTGTCCAGGGCAATTCTCATTAGTCCCCCCGCTCCTTGACACAAACACGGTAATGAAAATGCTGTGGAGGGTCTATGCCTGGATCTTCAATAATATAGGCTGGTTTTAATAGCTTGAAATAGACAAACTGAACCAAGCTGTATGCGATAGAACGAGGCCGCCAGTACCACGGCAACCTTTGTTTTAGGAATCGGATGTGACCATAACCTGCTTGATACAGCACCTGATACAGCACCTGATGCAGGCTTGTTGCGGTAAACAGTCTGTAGTGTGTAAAATCCATGTGGCGCGCATAACTGCTGCTGATGCCTGCCGCTTGGGGAACACTGATAAGCAAGCGTCCTTCTTGAGCTGAACCTCCGGCAAGCTCTCGCAGGAATGCCATTACTTCCTGACGATTCAGATGCTCCAGTACATCATTCAAAAAGATACGTTTATATATACCCTGTCGTTTGGCCAACCAACTTTCTACGTCCGCAACATGCGCCGGGCAAGCAACATATTTTTTTGCATCTGAAATCTGGCTCGAACTAAGATCGATCCCCTCTATTCTTTTATAGCCCTGCATTTCCAGAAAACGGAGGAAAACACCCTTGCCACACCCCACATCAAGCATGGGCGAACCCCTGTCCAGCGGAAGACAATCGTGTATCCATTCTCCATAGCCTTTGGCAGTTAATTCATAGTTCATTCTTTTCTGGACAAAGCGGAACTAGCTTTGGGCATCATCGCTGAAACTTTCCTTTTCCTTACCCTGACTCATCAATAACTCCTGATCTTCTTCATTACCTCCAAAAACTTCCGAGCAGAATGATCCCAGCCATGTTCGGCAACATGCCCTTTCCCCAGCTCGATCTTTTGCTTGCGCAGCACCGTATCATCAAGTAGCCGGAGTATGGCATCTGCTGCTGCTTGCGCATCATCAGGTGGAACGAACATGGCAGCGTCTCCACCAACTTCCCGCAACGGGGGAATGTCCGCAAGCACCACTGGCGTACCACAAGCCATGCTTTCCAGCGGTGGAGCGCACCAACCTTCATAGTAGGAAAGGTGCACCAAAACCCCAGCCACGCCATAAAGGGCGGGGAAAATCGGATCTTCGACATCAATCTCTCCCAGACAATGAATTTTATATTGCAAATCCCTGTCCTGCATGGCGGTATCCACCTCCTTGGCGGCGCTACCGCGAGGCCCCACAAGCACAAGCTCCATATCCGGAATTTCGCCTAGAACGAGCCGATAGGTTTTCAGCAACCCTCTTAGGTTCTTGTTCTGATCCAATACACCTACATAAAGCAGATAGGGTTTGTCGAGACCGAAGCGATCTCTCACCAATATTCTTGCCTTTTCAGTTTCCGGCCTGGTAAACATCGGATCCACGCCGTGTGAAACAACAAATACCCTGGAAGGATCAAGACCATCACGTTCAATCAGTGATTTCCGTGTACATTCGGAAACTGCCAGCCAGAAACTGGAGTGATGCAACGCGAAAGCGTGCAAATGTAGCAAGCTCTTCAGTTTGGCCGGAGGATAGCGCTCGGGAATCTCATAGTAGGCCACGCCCCGAATTGTACTAAGCACCTGAATCCGTTTAGGCGGAGGAAATATCAAGTCAGGCGAGTAGTAAATTGATGCATCTCCAACAAAAAATTCAAGCTTTGGCCATGACAGACCTTGCCAAAGCGGATGCATTAGCCGTGCTGGCCAACGTGTTTTAATAATTTTACCAGAGAACTGAAGGGGTAGATTTTGACGTGATTTTCCTTGAAAATAAAAAATATCCAGCGGAAATGGGGGAGATAAACGCATCAAATGTCGATATAAATTTGTGGTATTCCGGCGCACAGCCCGTTGTCCGTGCAGTAAACAAGAAGCATCCAATACAACCCGCCCGTTATTCATGTCAATCTCATGGTAAAATCTCCGCATACAGTAACGTCATTGCAGCCATATGGTGCTCGGGTAAATAATGATGGATCACCCGTTTGGCGGCCAGCTCGCCAAGGTGGAGACGAGCCTTGTCATCAATCAGCAAATCAATGATGGCATCAGCCATCGCTTTGGGATGATCAGGAGAAACTAATACGGCATCATGTCCATGATCAGTTAGCGCCTCAATTACCGGCACCCGAAGCGCAACACATGCACAACCGGCATACATAGCCTCTGCCAAAGAAATGGAGAAGGTTTCCTGCGCCCCCGGCTGCACATAAACATCCGTACCCATCAAAACGTGTCGAATATTTTCAACCCTCCCATGAAAATGTACATGTTTCTCTATGCCCAGTTCACATGCTAAAGTTTCCAAGTCTCCTCGTAAATCCCCCTCGCCAATGATCTGCAATCGACATTCTGGCAGAGATAGCAACACGCTACGAAACGCATGTAAAAGGAGCCGATGGTTTTTTACCTCGCGTAAGCTGCCAATACAAGTCACCGTCTTACCTTTTTTTGATCCCGTGACGAAACCTGATCGGCCGCCAAGCCGAACAGAATCTATACAGTTAGGCACGACATAAAGCTTGCCTTCAGGGTAATGCATGACATCTCGTAAATGTTCCAACTGTGGATACGACACGAGTACCACTCTTGATGCCAAACAGACCATGCAAATACTAAATAAACGTTCCCTCCATCCCATCCAATAACTGTTTAAACTGTGTTCTTCCATTAAAATGACATGACAACCTGCCAGCCTTGCGGCAACAATACCATGCAGATGCGCCTGATACAGACAGGTGTGTACAATATCGGGACGCAAGCCACGTAACAATCTGGATAGATTCCGTACTATTCGCCACGAAGGCAAGGATTGCCGCCATCCTATGGAAAGGACTTCAATACCGCTATTTGCTATTATCTCACCGACAGGGCCAGCATCGCGCAGACAAATCACAGTGCAATGAAAACGGCTACGCACATCGGAAGTTGCCTGAATATAACGCAAAACGGCATGCCGTAATATTTCCGCACCGCCCCATCCCATGGTTTCATGGATATAGACAATATGGATAGGTTTGGTCATCGAATCCGGGCCAGATCACATATGTGAAGATTACCGTCATTTCGCTTCAATGCTTCGTCTCGTCGCAAGATGTAAATAGGAGGCCGATACGATACATAATGCAGCATAGGCGGCGGCCGTTGCCCATGCTGCTCCTGCTGCAGCATAGACGGGAACCAGATATAGATTCAGCAGCACATTCACAATGCCCCCCGCCGTAGCGCCATACAGTAAGGCTTGGCTTTTTCCGGAAATAAACACAACTCCAGATAGAACATAATAGAGCCCATAAAACATAAACCCCAGCAATATAACACCCACCACATCACCGGAATGGGCATACTGAGCTGGAGCAATCAGATGCATGACAGGGCTACGCAGCAAATAAAGTATAACTGCCAGGACTAAAAGTATCAACATGCCCGCACCCGCAGATAAAAGGTAAAAACGCTTGGCCTCGTATGCGGATTCCTCCCTATAAACCCGCAATAGCATGGGCACCCAGGCTGTATGCATCATGGTAATGCAGATCAGCATGACGGATGCATATTTATAGCCCAGAGAATAAATTCCAACCACGTTTTCTCCATGATAAATATTCAAAATATAGCGATCGCTCAAATCAATCACCCATAAAGCAGCTGCGGCTGGCATCATGGGTAAGCCAAAACGCAACAACTGAGCGGATAATTTTCCGCGCCATGGCATACGGCTGAATATCATAGGCCAGTAAGGACGGAACACCCATTGGGAAACCGCCAAATTTGTTACCACATTGGCTAAGAGGATGCCTCTCACCCCCATATGCAGGCCTAAAAACAACAACAAATTTAGTAGTACCGAGCCAGTAGCGCCCGCAAGACCAAGCCGAAGAAAACGAACGGCATCCTCTTTCGCTCGCATATAGGCAAATGCCATCGCCGCCTGAAGCCCAGAAGCAATTCCCATAAACCAAAGCAAAACCAATGAAGGAGACCAGAATGTTCCCAGCAAATGCCGGGGGAGGGGCAACAGCAAGACAAGCCCCACAAGAAAAGACAAAAATATAACTGCCGCCAACTGCCATCGGATGGCGAGAACCAGGGCATGAATGCGTTGCTGCTGATCCTCAGTTTGGTGATATGCGCGTAAAAATGAATTAGACATCCCTAACCCACATAGCATCGCGGATATTGAAATATAGACATTAATCAGTTGCAGGACGCCAAATGAATCCGGGCTCAGATAATGGACATATAAAGGAACCATCAAAAAACCCACGAGGGCATCTGCACCACCCATGATGCCGTAGATCAGTGTCTTGTTCAGTAAATCTCGACGCATAGTGGATTTATCCGGATGATGCAGACAAAGTCCGCCGCCATGACCAGCAAACAGGTGTTGTCTTGTCTATTTTACGGAACACGTAACTACTCAGCACCCCTTGGATTTTGTTCTCTGGCAAGGCGCGAGAAGCGCAGAATCCGTAGCATATGGGTGATATGTGAGGATTCGAGCATCGCAGCAACGCCGCCAGAGGGCGAAAGACGGGGGGTGCTGAGTAGTTACAAATATATGGGCTATCATTCTTTGTAATAGTCCCGATACCAGTTAATAAAGCGTTTCACCCCCACCGTCACGGATGTATCAGGCTTAAAACCAACATCATCTATCAGCGCCTGAACATCAGCATCGGTCGCGGGAACATCGCCAGCTTGTATTGGAAGAAAGGTCTTTTCCGCGTCCATGCCTAAGGCTTCTTCAATCGCCTCAATATAATCCATCAGATCAACAGGGTTGGAATTACCAATATTATAGAGATGCCAGGGGGCTGAGCTGCTTGCGGGATCCGGATTTATGCCATCCCATTCAGGATTAGCCTGGGCCGTATGATCCATGACACGAATTACACCCTCAACAATATCATCTATATAGGTGAAGTCACGTTTCATTTTTCCATAATTGAATACATCAATAGCTCGTCCTTCAAGTATTGCTTTTGTGAACAAGAACAGTGCCATATCCGGTCGCCCCCAAGGACCGTACACCGTAAAAAAACGCAAACCGGTTGTAGGCAAGCTGTACAGGTGAGAATAAGTATGCGCCATCAGTTCGTTGGTTTTTTTACTGGCCGCATACAATGATAAAGGGTGATCCACATTATCATGCACTGAAAACGGCATGGTCTCATTGGCGCCATATACGGATGAAGATGAGGCATAGACCAGGTGCTCTACCCGGTTATGACGACAGCCTTCCAGAATATTGAGGAAGCCAACGATATTACTTTCAATATAGGCATGTGGATTTTCCAACGAATAACGAACGCCTGCCTGTGCCGCCAGATTTACTACCCTGTCAAATTTTCCTGTCTTGAACAGCGCGTCCATGCCCGAACGGTCAGCCAGATCCAGCTTCACGAAATTAAAATGTTCATTACCGGAAAAACGTTCCAGCCGCGCTTTCTTCAGACTGACAGCATAATAATCGTTCAGATTATCCAGGCCAACTACAGTGTCTCCACGTTCCAGTAACCGAATACAAACATGCGAACCAATAAATCCGGCAGCGCCCGTGACCAAAATTTTACTCATAATCGCCAAACCTTAAATCCTGCATCCTTCAGAAGGTTACGATCAAATGCGGATTTTGCATCAATAAAGGGGGATCCTTCATCCAATAAGGACTTAAACACATCCATACCCAACATCATAATTTCCCGATGCGCCACAGCCACGACAATAGCATCCACGCGCTTAATATGATTCAGGGAAATCAATCCAACGCCATATTCCTTTCGCGCTTCGGCGTGATTTGCTACAGGATCATAAACCATGACATCCACGCCATAATCTTCCAGCTCCCGGATCACATCGGGTACGCGGGAATTACGTAAATCGGCACAATCTTCCTTGAATGTAATACCCAACACCAATACACGTGCGCCCTTGACGGGCCGACCCGTGACAATCATCTGCTTGATTGTTTGCTCAGCCACAAATTTTCCCATACCGTCATTGATACGCCGCCCGGCCAGGATGACTTGGGGTTGATAACCGAGAATTTCAGCCTTATAGGTCAGGTAATAAGGATCCACGCCGATACAGTGTCCACCAACAAGGCCCGGTCGGAACGGCAAAAAATTCCACTTGGTTCCGGCGGCCTCCAGTACGTCCTGCGTATCGATGTCCATTCTATCGAAAATTATCGCCAGTTCATTCATCAGTGCAATATTCAAATCTCGCTGGGTGTTCTCAATGACCTTGGCCGCCTCGGCCACTTTGATAGATGGCGCTCTATGAACTCCAGCTTCAATCACCAACTCATAAAGAGCCGCTACCTGATCAAGCGTTTCTTCATCTTGCCCGGAAACGACCTTCACAATTTTCTCAAGCGTATGCATCCTGTCACCCGGATTCACCCGCTCCGGCGAATAGCCAACCTTAAACCCTCCATCGCCACATTTTATTCCTGATTCATGTTCTATGATAGGTACGCAGACATCCTCTGTTACGCCTGGATATACGGTGGACTCAAAAATAATAATAGCGCCTGGCTTCAAATACCGTCCGACTATTTCCGCTGCTTTAACCATCGGCGTTAAATCTGGTTGATGTGCCTGATCTACAGGGGTCGGTACCGCTACGATAATAAAGTCTGCCCGGGAAAGGCATGCGGCATCAGTCGTGTAGTCCAAGTACTCGGCAAATGAAAACAACCCCCTGTCCATCTCACCTGTCGGATCGTTTCCTTCACGGTATGCCTGAATCTTGTCATGAGAGATATCAAAACCGATTGTTGGCATGATACGCCCGAAGGCCAGAGCCAACGGTAGGCCAACATACCCAAGTCCCATAATGACCACAGATTTTTTATGATTCACGCCATACTCCTTACTCGATAACTACATTTTTTACATTTTCTCGGCAGCATATCAACCTTCTCAGACCTGACAAGTTGAGATGCAACAAAAATCTCACCGGCATCAGGTTAACATCCAGCAGTATAAAGCTGGCAAGACGATATGATGATCTCCCCGTAAAAAATCATCAGCGACCCCTCATTCCTCTTGTCGAAACCATTCAATTGTGTTGGCGAGTCCTTGCTCAAAAGTGTATTCTAGGGCGTAACCAAGAGAAGAAATTGCTGCAATGTTCGCTTCGGAGCAAACAACCTCTCCCCTCCTGGAGGCAGGGTAATGAGCTGGCTTGTTATAATCCAGCAAAACGCATAAATTCTGGAACAAGTCATTAATCCGAACCTGTACTCCACGACCGACATTCAATATCTGAAATGATGAAGCCTCTTTATGCATTGCCAGCATCATTGCGGCAACAACATCTTTTACATAGATAAAATCCCGTGTTTGCTCGCCATTGCCGAAAATATTGATTTGGCGCCTGGATATCATATTACGTATAAAAATAGAAATAACCCCCGAGTAAGGAGACTCGGGATCCTGCCTGGGTCCGAACACATTGAAAAACCGGAGCGCTGTTACTTCAATATGATATAAAGATTGGTAAAGTTTTCCAAGCTGTTCGGCGTACCATTTATCCAGACCATATGGTGAAAGCGGTTTTGGCGATTCCAGTTCGGATAGAGGAAGATTTGAGTTATCGCCATACACGGCTGCGGAGCTTGCCAAAACAATCCGTTGCGCACCGGCCTTTCGGGCTTCATCAAGGACAATCTGGACGCCCTGCACATTGACTCCAAAAGCCAATTCAGGGCGCGCTATAGATTCGGGTACGGAAACAAGGGCGGCCAGGTGGAAAATTCTTGATATTCCAACCATGGCTGCGCGTACAGCCTCGCGATCCCGGATATCACCTTCAACGATTTCAACAGCATCAGGATTCGATACGATATTCCTTCGTTTCCCTGTACTGAAATTATCGAATACCCTGACCCTTCCACCATGGTCGACAATAGCCTCAACCAGATGTGATCCGATAAAGCCGGCACCGCCCGTAATGAGATACTTCATGGGTAATCGCCATGTCCGAAAAGTTGATTGTGGATTCCATGGTAGTCTTCAGGCGTTGTGGAACTTTGAGGTCTCACATCTCCCTTCCGATGACTTCTTGCATGATACTCAGTAATTTCTTTGCGGAATGCTCCCACGTGTGCTGTTGAACATGTATCAATCCTTGCTTAATCATCAATGCCCGCCATTGTGAATCTTCCGCCATTTTTTTCATTTGCGATCCCCACGCTTCAGCATCATTTACTGGCAGCAACACGGCAGCATTGCCGGTTACTTCTTGCACTGAGGGTATTGTTGTTGATATTACAGGCGCACCACAAGCCATGGCCTCCAGTGGCGGGGAACAGCAGCCCTCATAAAACGTTGGAAAAAGAAAGGCAATGGTGCCGCTGTACAGGTAGGTAAGCTCATCGCTTTCTTGTTCAATGGAACCCACGAAGTGGACTCTCTCCGATAGACCGGCAGCCTTAGTATATGCTCGTAGTTCGCTCGTAAACGGCTCTTGCCATGGGCCTATAAGAATTAAATCAGTATCCTGCATATTCGATACCGCAATCATGGCATCGACAAGCAGCTTAACATTCTTGTGTGCGGCGACTACGCCGACATAAAGAAAGTAAGGCCGCTCAACGCCATAACGCAGGGTCACATGGGCACGAGCCGCCTGTTTCTCAATTGGATGAAAACAGGAGTCCACGCCATGCGTGCTTACATAAATTCGATCTGCGGGAATATCCGTGTGGTTCAGCATATCTTCCCTGGTGCTTTCTGAAACCGCCAGAAAATAATCAGCGTGCTGTCTCGCGTAAGAAAATGCCTTGGTCAGGGAAGTGACATGTTCCGGTAGGCAAAGCTCCGGAATCACAAGATATGCAATGCCATGCACCGTTGATAAAATAGTTGTCTTACGCGAGGGAGGAAAATAAAGATCCGTAGCATAAAAAAGATCTGCGCCATCGCCTGTCAGGGTTTCCAGCGTTGGCCAGCCTGACATGTTCCACGACGGCAACATCAAGCGCACGGGAAACTGGCAAATAACCTCATTTTCAAGGCGTAAGCGACCGGGCGTGTTTCCCTTACGATCAAAATAAAATGCTCGCCAATCCACGCACTTCATCCTGGTTATCGATTTGAGCAAATTGCGCGAAACCCTGCGGATTGCCCGTTCTCCATGTAGAAGCGGGGTGCCGTCAATGGTTATATGAGGCATCTTCTTTACCTCCTGCGAAGGAGAATAGACATCAGGTGTCGACCTTCGGCGTATCGTGCAAGGCCATTTCTGATTGATCCAGGTTATTCAGCAGATGGAGGTGTGTCAGGTGTTCTACGCTATCGCAATAGAACCCCTTAAAGGCAATCGCAACACCCAGCGCATCGTGGCGTACCACATGCCCAATGCCATGAATCACCATCGGATCCTCATCACCAAGAAACAAACGTAAATCACAGTCATCACCCACAACAGCCTGCGTATCACAACGTACATACATGGCGCTAATACTGATATCAACCAATTCGCATGGCACGACAACGTTATTGATTTCCACCTCAGCGCGTGTCGAAAACTTGACGCGTGTGAACTTGCGAGGCTGTAGTTTGACTTCCTTGTTCATTTATTAACTCCCTAGTCTGGATTATTCATGAATCGCCGTGATGATCACGCAGAGCCTTTGTTCGCAACGGATTCTTGCGAGGAAGTGCGTAACCGCGTTTACGGACGCCCGAGCAAGGATTCGTTGCGGGCGAAGGAACAAGTGAGGGCACGGCAGCATTTATGAATAATCCAGGCGTGAGTGCCATGATCCGTATCATGCCCATCCCTTGGGTGAAAAGCTATTTTGTAAAACCCATCAAATGCTAAAGGTTCCAATTATTCTGCAAGCTTCTGAGCCAATTGCAAAACTCTGGGGAATATTGTGCCACATAACCATATATTACG
>CAZDWG010000003.1:0-24935 GCA_964509005.1 uncultured Zetaproteobacteria bacterium | reverse complement strand
TGCGGATAAAGGGACAAGCAAGGGCGCGGCAGCATTTATGAATAATGCAGGCTAGTTCCTTATCCTTGATTGTCCGTCATAATTTAGGTAGAAAGCGCGCCACTTCACACACCGCCTCCACACTGATTGTGTCCGGATGGTTACCCATAAGGTCTATGGGCGGTGGAGGATATAACAATCGGAGGTAGACGAAATGTCTCAATTTTCCATGAAACAACTGCTTGAATCCGGCGTTCACTTTGGTCACCAGACGCGCCGGTGGCACCCAAAAATGGCCCCTTACCTATTCGGGCAGAGAAACGGCATCCACATTATTGATCTACAGAAAACCCTGAAGATGGCCAATGAGGCCTACCAGTTTATGAATGCGCTGGCAGTGGCCGGTGGCCGGGTGCTGTTTGTTGGCACTAAACGTCAGGCACGTGATGCGATCCGCGAAGAAGCGGGCCGGGCCGGGCAATTTTATGTCAACCATCGCTGGTTGGGCGGCGCCTTGACCAACTTTTCCACCGTGCAGCAATCCGTGCGTAAGATGAAGGATTTACAGCGGCAGAAAGAAGAGGGGGTTTTTGAACTATTGACCAAGAAGGAAGCGTTACAGCTTCAGCGCAAGCTGGAAAAACTGGAGCGTTCCCTGGGTGGTATCAAGGAAATGCTTAGCCTCCCGGACTGCCTGTTTGTGATAGATATCCGCAAGGAGGCGCTGGCCATCGCGGAGGCCCGCAAGTTGGGAATTCCGGTTGTTGCGGTGGTAGATTCCAACTGTGATCCCTCCGGGATTGATTATGTCATCCCAGGCAATGACGATGCGATTCGCGCCATTCGCCTGTTCTGTAGCAAGATGGCGGATGGGTTGATTGAAGGCGCTGAGACATGGCGTCTGGAAAACATTGAGGAAGAAAGCGAGGATGTATCCGCTTCCGTCCCGGCAGCCGAAGAAGCGTTTACGGAGGAAATACCCGCCGGGAACGCTTCTCCCGCACGGGAGAAGCCCGGTATAGGGGCGAAGGTGGATAAGGAAAAAACAGGCCCGGGGAAATCAGAGGTAAAAAAAGTAGTACGCCCATACAGTAAATGAAGCAACGCCTGGAGGCAGTAAGGAGCTGTAAATAAATAACATGGCCGTTTATACGCCTGAATATGTGCCAGATTGTCGTGATGCGATTGAACACAATATGAGATATAGTAGAAACTACATCTCATATTGTGTGATTGAGCAGCGCGTCAAGATGGTACACAGGCTGGATGGAGAAATGGACATGTTATTTATTTACAGCTCCTAAGGCCGCAACTGGAGAGAGAAAGGCTAAAGTTACGGCCTGAAGATCAATGAAACGGAGGAAATGAATGGCCCAAATTACGGCTGCTGATGTTAAAAAACTGCGCGAGATGACGGGCGCGGGCATGATGGATTGTAAAAAAGCATTGTCTGAATCGGATGCTGATATGGATGGTGCCGTGGATTTTTTACGCAAAAAGGGATTGGCGGCTGCGGCTAAAAAGGCGGGACGTGTAGCTGCGGAAGGCCTCGTTCTAGCCACATGCACTGGAAATTCCGGCATAGTTCTTGAGGTTAACTCTGAGACTGATTTTGTTAGTAAAAACAATAAATTCAGAGTGTTTGTTGATCATTTAGGGAAACTTATCATGGATGAAAATCCGTCCGATGTTGAGGCATTGAATGCATTGAGCTTTGATGAAGAATATTCGGCTGAACAAGCACTTTCCCGACTCATTTCAACCCTTGGTGAAAACATGAGCATCCGTCGTTTCGGCCGCGTTCATCTGGATCATGGTGTTGTTTCCTCCTATGTTCACGGGGTTGGAAGAATTGGTGTGTTGGTGGGGATTGAAGGCAAGGATGAGCAAGCACTGCATGATCTTGCGCGCGGTATCGCCATGCATGTGGCCGCGGCAAATCCTCAGTATATTCGACGTGAAGAAGTGCCTTCCGATGCACTGGATCGCGAACGATCCGTGTTGTCCGAACGCGCGGCATCATCAGGAAAGCCCGAACACATTATTGACAAAATCGTAAGTGGCCAGCTAAACAAATTCTACGCCGAAATTTGTCTGTTGGAACAGGCATTCATCCTGGATACCGATCAGACCGTTGCTAAAGCCTTGGCCGCCGTTCAGCCGGATGCCGAAGTGGTATTTATGCGCCGCTTTCAGCTTGGTGAAGGCATCGAAAAAGAAGAAGGTGATTTCGCCGCGGAAGTGGCTGCTCAGGTCAATGGCTGATCTATCCCAAGCTGAGGGTTCACATCCATCCGGGGAAGAGCATCGTTACAGAAGGGTGTTGCTCAAGCTTTCCGGCGAGGTGTTGATGGGGGAGACGGGCTATGGCATTGATCCCAAAACAATCTCCCGTCTCGCGTGCGAGCTGGTCGATGTCCGAAAATATGGTGTGCAGCTTGCCGTCGTCATCGGCGGCGGAAACATATTCCGCGGGTTGACGGGAACGGCGGAAGGCATGGATCGGGCCAGTGCCGATTACATGGGGATGATGGCAACCGTGATGAATGCGGTAGCCTTGCAGGATGCCATTGAACGGCAGGGTGAAACCGTGCGTGTCATTTCGGCATTACATGTTAAGGAAGTGGCCGAGCCTTATATCCGGCGCAGGGCGATCCGGCATCTGGAGAAGGATCGCATCGTGATTTTCGCCGCGGGCACTGGCAACCCCTATTTTACAACGGATACCGCAGCCAGTCTTCGAGCCATGGAGATTGGTGCTGATGTTGTTCTGAAAGGCACCAGGGTAGATGGCGTTTATTCTTCGGATCCCGAACTGGACTGTCATGCAACACGTTATACGGAACTCACGTTCACGGATGCCTTGACGAACAAGCTGGGTGTGATGGATGCTACCGCGATGTCACTCTGCCGGGACAACGATATGTCGATCGTGGTATTCAACGTCAATACGCCGGGCAACCTGATGAGAGCGGTTCGTGGCGAGGCGATAGGAACCGTAGTGAGGGAGAAATAGGCTATGCCTGAAGCTGCTGAATTGAGAATGCGAAAATCCCTTGCTGTTTTGAAGGATGAATTATCCAGAATACGGACAGGGCGGGCTAATGTATCGCTGCTTGACCGCGTTAAAGTCCCATACTATGGCAGCGATATTCCCGTCAATCAGGTGGCGAATCTCTCCGTACCTGAGCCACGTATGATCGTTATCTCGCCCTGGGAAAAACCCATGATTCAGGCGATTGAGAAGGCCATTCTTGCCTCCAATATTGGGATCACGCCCAATAGCGATGGCGAGGTCATTCGTATCGTGTTACCGGAATTAACGGAGGACAGGCGAAAAGAATTTGTACGGCAGGTCAAACAGCTGGGTGAGAAAACCAGAGTGGCAGTGCGCAATGTGCGCCGCGATGCCAATGAAGATGTCAAAAGGCAGGTGAAGGACGAAGGTATGTCCGAAGATGAAGGCAAGCGCATGCAGGAAAGGATTCAGACGCTGACCGACCACGTCATTGCCGAAATAGATCATGTGCTGGACCGTAAAGAGCAAGATATTCTGACGGTTTAATGTTTCCGAAACACTCCATTCCTCGCCATGTCGCCATTATCATGGACGGTAACGGGCGCTGGGCCAAGCAGCGGCGATTGCCGCGGCTGGAAGGGCACAGACAAGGTGCGGTCAGAGCACGGGAAGTAGTTGAATGGGCGGCGGAGTTCGGTGTGCGGCAGATTTCACTGTTTGCTTTCTCAACGGAAAACTGGTCCAGACCTAAAATGGAGGTGCGCGGACTCATGTCCATGCTGGCATCCTTGCTCCCCCGTGAGATTCCGGCCATGAACGAAAAGGGCGTGCGGGTGCGGGCACTGGGAGATACCAGTGCCTTGCCGGAGAAGGCGCAACGGGCGGTTGCGAGGGCATGTCGGGAAACCCGGACGAATAATCGGATTGATCTTGTGCTTTGTCTGAACTACGGGGGCTGGCAGGAAATACTCGCGGGTGTGCGTGCGGCGTGCCATTGGGCGCTGGAGCAGCCGGATGCGGAAAAGGCGTTGGCGACGCTGGATGCCGGAGAGTTCAGAAAATTTTTGTGGTGTGGGGATCTGTTGCCTGTTGATTTATTGATCCGTACCGGTGATGAACACCGGATTTCCAATTTCTTCCTGTGGGATGCTGCTTACTCCGAGCTTTATTTCTCCAAACAATACTGGCCCGCATTTACACATGAGGATTTCAGGCTTGCCCTGCATGATTATGCACGCCGTGAACGGCGTTTTGGGAAAATTAGCGAACAGATAATTGATACGAATAAACCGGGCGCTGATCGGCCCGAAGTGGCAGGTGCGCTGAATGAAGCCTGAACTGGTGAAACGTGTTTTGACGGCGTTAATTCTTGCCCCTCTGACTGCTTGCTGGATCTTGCGTGCGCCATCCCCATGGTTTGGCTGGATTTTAGGTGTTCTGGTTATTGCGGCATTGTTCGAGCTTGTCCGTATGCTTGATTTGCCCCTGCAATTCTGGTTTGTGTTATCCGCCGGTACCGCTGTCGTGCTGATTCTGGAAGGTCAACATTCCGCTGTAGTCATCTTACTGCTGGGTACGGTATGGACAGCCCTGCTGATGCTGGCGGGAAGAACATCCACCGATGATGTGTTGTGCGGCATGGTCAATCGCCTGGCTTTGGCTTACTGGATGGCAGTCTGGCTGCTGCTGTTTGTGTGGACTTTGTCATTATTGCATAAGCTCCCGTTTGGCAACCAATTCCTGATGGGCGCATTCGTGGGCGTGTGGGTATCGGATATTGCAGCCTATTTTGCCGGAAAACGCTTTGGCAGGCATAAACTCTGCCCGGCCATCAGTCCCGGGAAAACGGTGGAAGGCGCGTTGGCCGGTATGTTTTCAGGGGCTTTGGCGGCGGCGCTTATCTGGATTGTATTTACCCGTATTTCCATCCATCTTGCAATGGTGCTTGGCGTTGTTTTGGCGCTTACAGGGATCATGGGTGATCTGGCGGAGTCGGCAATCAAACGTGCCGCGCATGTGAAGGATAGCGGCAGGCTATTGCCGGGGCACGGGGGATTGCTGGATCGTATTGATGCGCTCGTGCCTGCTGTTGCGGTGGTAAGCCTGCTGTGGATCGGTCTATGAAATATCTGACTATTCTGGGTGCAACGGGTTCCATCGGCGGTAGTGCGGTGGACATCCTGTTGCGCCATACGGATGTATTTTCCGCTTATGCCCTGGTCGGACATCGCAACCACCAGCGTATGCTCGAATTGGCGCATACCCTCCATCCCTGTTGTATCGTGATGACGGATACCGATGCCGCGAGACAACTCAAGGGACAATTGCCCGAAGGTGTAAAGCTCGAAGCAGGCATGGACGCGGCGATTGCCACGGCTACGGATCCCGCGGTGGATATGGTGCTTGCAGCCATGGTGGGTAGCGTTGGTTTACCGGCCGCGCTGGCCGCCGTCAGGGCAGGGAAGCGAGTGGGGTTGGCGAACAAGGAGTGCTTGCTTACGGCGGGCCGTATTTTTATGCGGGCAGCGCGGGAACATGGCGCCGAGGTGATCCCTGTGGATTCGGAGCATGCCGCCGTACACCAATGTTTGGCGGGACATGACCATGCATCGGTTTCACGTATCATTCTGACGGCTTCCGGCGGCCCGTTTCGCAATCGCGACCCGGCGACCATGCATACCATTACGCCTGAGGAGGCTGTGGCGCATCCCAACTGGGATATGGGCGCCAAGATCAGCGTGGATTCGGCGACCATGATGAACAAGGCGTTGGAATTGGTTGAGGCGCGCTGGCTGTTTGACATGCACCCGGATAAGCTTTCAGCCATCATTCATCCGCAAAGTATTGTCCACGGCATGGTGGAATACACGGATGGTTCAGTGATGGCGCAACTGGCCGAACCGGACATGCGCGGTCCCATCGCCTATGCCATGCAGACTTCTCCCCGCTTGTCGTCCGGCATTTCCATGCTGGAGTTGGCGGCGCACGGGAGACTGGATTTTCAGGCTGTGGATGAAGCGCGCTTTCCAGCCATGCGCTTGGTAAAAGGCGTGCTGTCAGGCCATGATTCGCTGGCGATCGTGCTGAATGCCGCCAACGAAGTTGCCAATCAGGCATTCCGGAACAGGCGTATTCCCTTCACGGATATCGTGCGCGTGGTTGAACGGGCACTGGAAAGCAGTGAAGATGTTTCCGTTGATGGTCTGGATGATGTATGGTCCCGCGACCGCGAAGCCAGGCACTTGGCGGAAACGTTCATCGCGAATCTGTGATGATCCTGTTTTTAAAAATTACTGTGGCGCCTAAACGGAGGATACCTTGATCGAAACCATGCATACGATGGTTGCTTTTGTTGTCGCTATTGCATTGTTGGTAGCCGTGCATGAGTTTGGCCATTTTATCGTAGCCCGTAAACTGGGCATTAAAGTCGAGAAATTTTCTATCGGATTTGGTCCCGCACTGTTTTCATGGCGTAGCGGGGACAGGGAAGTGCTTTATATCATTGCGGCCATACCGCTTGGCGGCTATGTCAAAATGCTGGGCGAAAATCCGGATGAACAGGGGGAAGAGGCCAGGCAGGAGCTGTCTGAAGAGGATAAGGCGCGCGCCTTTGACACCCAGCCTGTATGGAAACGCGCCTGCGTTGCCGTCGCGGGTCCGGGATTTAATTTTCTTTTTGCTATTGCGGCGTACATGTTGGTGGGCTGGCTGGGCCAGTCTGTGTTGCCACCCATCGTCGGGTATGTAGCGCCTGCATCGGTTGCGGAGCAAGCAGGTTTTGTAGCCAATGATAAAATCATGGCCCTGAATGGTGATCCGGTTCATTCATGGCAACAAATGGAAACTCAATTCAAGGATGCTGTCGGCAAACCATTAGCTATTCAGGTAGAACATGATGGTGATATTAAGGTGTTGCATCTCAAGGTTCCTGTCCCACGAAAAGATCCACTCCTCCTGAATATTGCTTCCAGGGTTCTGGGCATTGATCCGGGCATGCATGTGTTGGTGGCGGGGGTTTTGGCGGACACACCAGCGGCGAAAGCAGGTCTGAAGACAGGGGATGAAGTATTACAGGTGCAAGATGAGGCCGTGACCAGTATTGGTGGATTTATTCGCCAGGTGCAGGCGCATGCCGGTCAGCCCATTGTCCTGAATGTCAGACGCGGGCAGGAAATGCTGGGTCTCGCCATAACGCCTGAAAGTGATAAAAAGGGCCGTGGACGCATCGGTGCCAGAATGATGGCCAAGCCTTCGCATCCTTTGGTCTTCTACCGTATGGGGGCCATTGAGGGGCTGGAATATGGATTTACACGCACATGGGAAGTCACCGCATTAACCTTCCAGGTGCTTGGCAAGATGTTGACGGCAGCAATATCGCCCAAGAATCTGGGTGGGCCCATTGCCATTGCCCAGATTGCCGGGAAGACGGCGGCGCTGGGCTTTGTTGCATTCACTTCGTTTCTTGCCCTTATTTCCGTAAATCTGGGGGTGCTCAATTTGCTCCCTGTGCCGGTTCTGGATGGCGGACATTTGCTTTATCTGTCTATTGAGAAGGTGCGCGGTACACCACTTTCTCCCAGGATGATGGAGCGTACCCAGATGGTTGGCATGGTGCTCATCGCCTCGCTTATGGTCTTTGCCTTCTACAATGATATCGCAAGGTGGCTCAGGGGTTGAAGGGCTCGCCATGGTTTGCCGCCGCGCTATGTATAGCGGGTTTCCTTTATTCAGCATCGCCCTTGCTGGCTGATGATACGACGCCAGCGGCAAAGGATAAGAGAATTGTATCCATTGATGTTGCCGGCAACCATTTTATTGAAACCGCGGCCATTATGGACAAGCTTCACACCAAAGTAGGACAGAAGCTCGATAAACGTCGTATTAGCCGTGATGTCAGGCGTTTATTCGCCACCGGGTTCTTCTCGAATATTCGTGTAACGGGCATCGTTAAGAATGACGGCAGACACTTGACGTATCATGTCAAAGAAAACCCCATGATTGCATCCGTGACACTGGATGGCTTACATGCCGTGAAGGAAAAAGATGTAAAATTGAGGCTGAAGCTGAAAGCGGGGCGGATATTCAACAAGGCCGACTTGAACCACGATATACGGATCATCCGACGTGGATACCTGAAGAAA
Source organism: uncultured Zetaproteobacteria bacterium (assembly GCA_964509005.1). Classification (GTDB taxonomy): domain Bacteria; phylum Pseudomonadota; class Zetaproteobacteria; order Mariprofundales; family Mariprofundaceae; genus JAUZQZ01. The sequence goes on along the minus strand of CAZDWG010000003.1, from coordinate 16,796 downwards.
GGCTATTATCAACTCAAGGTGAATGTTATCCAGAAACTACGCGCGGATGGCCGCGTGGATGTGATATTGCGGGTGCATGAAGGTAAGATAACACGCATCAAGCGTATCCGCTTCATCGGCAATGAAGATTTTTCGGATGCTAATCTGGCGAAGGTTATCGCATCCCGGCAATCCAGCCTGCTGGCCTGGTTCAAGAACCGTGATGTGTTCAATCGTGATCGTTTACAGGCAGACCGCCAGCTTCTTCTACAGCATTATATGAATCAGGGATACCTGGATGCCAGGGTGGAATCGACACTGGTTTCGCTTTCCTCTGACAAGCATTCATTTTATATCACCTTTTCCATCCACGAAGGTGAACAATACGAAGTCAGTTCCGTCAAGCTACAGGGCGATATTGTCCCGAGCCGGGATGCCCTGATGCACGTGGTGCAACTGAGCAAGGGGGAATTGTATTCGTTGACCAAAATGCGTAAGAGCATTGATGATATGACGACCCTGGTGGGAGATGAGGGCTATGCATTCGCCACAGTGACGCCATTGCTCCACCGTAATATTGATGAGCATACAGTCGATGTCACCTTCGATATCGAGAAGGGTCCGGAAGTCTATGTTGAGCGCATTGAAATCAGTGGCAACAATAAAACCGATGACTTCGTGGTCCGGCGTGAGATGCGACAGCAGGAGGGTTCGCGATTTTCCAGCAGCGAACTGGAAGACAGCAAAAGGAGACTGAAGAGGTTGTCCCTTTTTCAAGATGTGCGCATATCCATGCCCAGGGGTAGCGCGCCGGATAAGGTCAAGATGAAGGTGAAGGTGGACGAGAAGAAGACCGGTTCTTTCACTGTTGGCGCCGGATTTTCTCAATTGCAAAAGGTGTTTGTCCGTACCTCAATCAATGAACGAAACCTTCTTGGTAAGGGTTATGCCGGAAATCTGAGTGGGGAAGTTGGTGTCAAGACCCAAAATTTCACTGGCAGTCTTACGGACCCATATTTTCTGGGCCAGAATATGAGCGCCAGCCTGAATGCCTTTAAGCGGCAGACGCGCTTGCAGTCACTCACGTCCTTTAAGGAGAACAGCTTCGGTGGCGGGTTTGGTATCGGTATCCCCATTACCGAACATTTCAGGTATGGTATCAATTACCAGTTCAGCGATACGAATATTTTTGGTCTTAACCCGAATTCGTCGCTGTTTTTGCAATCCCAGATTGGCAAGCAGACGACGGGAGAATTGACGCAAAGCCTGAGTTGGGATACGCGGGACAGCATTATTTCACCAAGAGATGGCTACTTTCTTGGCGGAAGCCTGGGTGCGGCCGGTTTGGGAGGCAGTAACAGGTTTGTGCAATCGACGGTTTTTGCCAGAGCCTATTTCCCGATGGGTAGCAGCTTTACACTGAATCCATCGTTCAATATACAATATATCCGCGGTTATTCGGGGCGTAGCGTTCCAATCTTCCGTCGTTTCTCGATGGGAGGTATTGGCAGCCTTCGCGGGTTCGACCAGTTTGGTGTCACCATTCGCGATCCGGCGACGGGGCAGGTCATCGGCGGCAATAAAACGGCGCGGGCTTCCGTTAATTTGTTTTTCCCCTTGCCCTATATGCAATCTGCCGGGATACGTGCCTTTACCTTCACGGATGCTGGCTCGATTGCGGATTTTAACCAGACCTTAAAATTTTCCCGGATGAGGGTATCCGTCGGGTTTGGTATCGAATGGCTCTCCCCCATCGGTCCTGTCGGCCTGGTGTGGGGGTTCCCCGTGCGCAAGCAGCCGGGAGATGTGACCAAGAGTTTTGAATTTGCCTTGGGTTCATCGTTTTAATGATAGGAAAAAACGTATAGCGTTAGCCGAATTTATTAGGAATAATCCCGTTTAAGGTTTAAGGAATAAAAGGACTGAAGTTTCACCGTTTTTGAGTGTTGCAACGTATAAGAGAAACCAATTAAACCGGAGTTTGCTAGAAACTGAGCAAACCCGCCATTATATAACCCTTTCCCTATGAATGGCGGCTTCATCTTATATCAGAAGGGTGAAACTTCAGATAAAAGGAGTCATGAATGCGATATCGAATATTAGTGACAGCAACGCTGGTGATGGGTGTGTTCAGCAGTGGATTGCTTCACGCCGCTGAATTAAAGATTGGTTTTGTCGATGTGAAGAGTGCGATTGAAAACACCAAACAGTACCGTGCCGGGCAACTGCAACTGCAAGGCATCAAGAAGAGCAAAATGAAGGTCCTGAAAGCTCTCAAGAGCCGCATTGCCAAGATGAACAAGAATCTGGCCAGTCAGTCCATGGCGATGTCGCCGGATCGCTTGTCCAAGAAACAACAGGATATTAACGACCTGAAAAAGGACTTTAAGCGAAAGTTGCAGGATGCCCAGGAAGCGATGTCGCTTGAAAGGAACCGTATCCTTTCAGGGATCAATATGAAATTTGGTAAAGAGATACGCGAATTTGGCAAAAAGAATGGCTACGATTTGATTTTAACCCGCCCTTCAGTCCTTTACGTATCACCCGCGCATAATGTGACAGAGCAGGTTACCAAGCTTCTCGACGCCAGCAAGTAACACCCGCAGGAAAAATGCTTCTTCGCGATATTGCCGGGCTTGTAAACGGTAAACTGGAGCATGGCGACCCGGAAACAAATATTACCGGTGTAAATGGTCTGGAACAGGCCAAACCGGATCAGGCCTCTTTCCTGGCCAACATGCGCTACAAGGGGCAAGTTGAAATATCGCATGCCGGTGTTGTTTTCCTTAATGACAAGATTTTTCCGAAGATCTCCCTCCCGGTTATTCGAGTGGCGGACCCTTACCTGGCTTTCGCGCTCCTGCAGCGGCACTTCCATCCCGGCAAACAGGCCAGTGGGTTGAGGCATGCGTCAGCCGTCATTGACACAACAGCCCGTCTCGCGAAGGACGTTGATGTCGGGCCTCTGGCGGTGATTGGTCAACGCGTGCACATTGGGCCGGGCAGTCATATTGGCGCAGGCTGTGTTGTTGAGGATGGAGCAAGTATGGGTCGGTCATGCACCTTGCATTCCCGTGCCGTACTTGGCGCGCTCTGCAAACTCGGGAATAACGTTATTTTGCAGTCGGGCGCGGTGATTGGCTCGGATGGTTTTGGTTACGCATGGACGGGCCGCGAGCATCTTAAAATACCCCAGGCCGGTCGCGTTTTACTTGAAGATGATGTAGAGATTGGGGCTAATACCTGCATTGATCGAGGCGCTATTGGTGATACCGTGATTGGTCAGGGCGTTAAGTTGGACAACCTGATTCAGATTGGGCACAACGTAAAACTCGGCGCCTACAGCATTATGGCCGGTCAGGCTGGCATAGCGGGTTCCACGGTGGTGGGCCAAGGTTGCCAATTCGGAGGGCAGATGGCGGTGGCAGGGCATCTGCATATTGGCGATGGCTGCAAAATTGCCGCTAAAAGTGGTGTTTTGGGTGATCTGGAAGCAGGTGGAACCTACGCGGGGATTCCAGCCATGCCGCATCGCCTGTGGCTGAGGGTATCCGCCATTATGTTACGTCTGCCGGAGTTGTGGAAGGTTTTTGGGAAATTTTCTGAAAAATAGAGAGTATGGGAAAGGATGATGCCTGAATTGAATATTGATGCGATCATGAAGCTTCTTCCGCACCGTTATCCCTTTTTACTGGTGGATAGGGTGCTGGACTTTGAGGAAGAAAAATTTATTCGTGCTATCAAGAATGTGACATATAACGAGCCCCAGTTTATGGGGCATTTCCCGGATTATCCAGTGATGCCGGGTGTATTATTGGTGGAAGGAATGGCTCAAGTTGGCGGGTTGCTGGCATTTCAGTCCATCCCCAAAGACAGGGAATACCTGGTTTATTTTACAGGTATTGATGGCGTTCGTTTCCGTAAACCGGTGCGTCCGGGAGATCAGGTGGTGTTTGAGCTGACCCTGCTGCGCCGCCGTGGCTTGACGTGGAAGTTTCACGGGCAAGCGTTGGTGGACGGCGAACTGGCTTGCGAAGGTGATTTGATGGCGACCATGATGCCCCGTGATGAGGTGGGCTGATGATTCATCCTACGGCGGTTATCGCAAATGGCGCCGAGGTTCATCCGGATGCCTCCATTGGCCCCTATTGCGTGTTGGGGGAGCATGTCCATATCGGTGCTGATACCGAGCTCGTTTCACATGTAGTGATATCAGGGTATACGGATATTGGGGAAAGGAATCGCTTCTTTCCTTTTGCAAGCATTGGCAATGAGCCGCAAGATTTGAAATACCACGGTGAAGCATCCCGTGTGGTCATGGGTGACGACAATACTATTCGTGAAAATGTGACTGTGAATACCGGCACGGAAGGCGGCGGTATGGTCACGCGTATTGGCGATAAAAATATATTGATGGCGTATGTCCATGTGGCACATGACTGCCAGATCGGCAATGAGGCTATTCTGGCCAACTGCGCCACCCTGGCCGGCCACATCGAGATTGCGGATGGCGTTATTGTTGGCGGATTGTCCGCCATCCATCAGTTTGTGCGCGTTGGTCGTTATGTGATGATTGGGGGCATGTGTGGCATCAACAAGGATGTTCCGCCGTTTTGTCTGGTTTCGGGAGGTTACCGGGCTGAACTGACCGGACTGAACCTTGTAGGTTTGAAGCGGCGCGGCTTTTCGCTGCATGATGTCAAGGTTCTAAAACAACTGTACAGGATGTTGTTGCAGAGCAATGAAGCCCTTGCGGACCGGATTGATCAGGCACAAGCCGTTGCGGACGAGAACCCGCATGCTATGGAAATGCTCGAATTTGTCGGCAGTGCGCAGCGTGGGCTGGTTGTTCACAAACGCGATGCCGGATAAAGAAAAAGTTCCGGTTTCCAGGCTGGGGCTGGTAGCGGGTTATGGTTCTTTCCCCCTGGAGCTCGCGGCCAGCCTCCAGAGTCGGGGTGTGGAGGTGCATACTGTCGCTGCCAGGGAGGAAACATTTCCTGAAATTGAACGCTATTCAACATCAATCTGCTGGCTGCATGTCGGTCAGTTGGGAGGCATGATACGGGCATTCAAGGTTGCCGGAGTAGACGCTATCGTTTTTGCCGGCAAAGTACGAAAATTGCATCTGTTCCGCAATTTTCGGCCCGATCTCACAGCGATTAAAACATTGGCGAGGATACCGGACCGTAAGGATGATACCTTGATGAATGCCATCGCGAATGAACTCATCAAGGCGGGCATCAAGGTGCTGCCACAAACCGAATTTGCGGGTGAAATGCTGGCGGGGGAAGGTCTCCTGATTGGTCCGAAACTCGCTAAAGCCTCCTTTCGTGATATAGAGTTTGGTTACGTCCAGGCACGGGGAATCGCCGCACTTGATATTGGTCAGACCGTTGTCGTACAGGATCGCGCCGTACTGGCTGTAGAGGCGATTGAAGGCACCGATGAAGCGATTGCCCGGGGCGGTTCAATGGGCAATGGTAAGGCGGTGGTCATCAAAGTGGCCAAGCCCGTGCAGGATTTACGATTTGACGTGCCGGCCATCGGCCCGGACACCCTTGAAATCATGCATACATCGGGATGTAAAGTGCTGGCTATTGAGGCCGGAAAAACACTCATACTGGATCAGCATAAAATGAGAAAAGTTGCGCAACACCACGGAATATCCGTATTCGGCATACGTAGCAACGACGCCTGACATGCGTATCCTGATCAGCGTCGGCGAAGCATCGGGAGATATGCATGCGGCGGCCGTCATCAGGAGCCTGCATGTCAGATGCGATCATGCTGAAATATTCGGAATTACAGGGCCTTCCATGAAACATGCGGGCTGCGAAACGTTGGTGGATATGGAACAGTTGAATGTGATGGGCGTGAGTGATGTCTTGAGGGCATTGCCGCGTATTCGGCGTGCCAGAAACAGCATGCTTGAATGGGCCAACCATAACAAGCCGGACATCGCCATACTGGTCGATTTTCCAGGATTTCATATTAACTTGGGCGCACGGCTACGTAAGCTTGGTATTCCGGTGCTACAGTATATTGCCCCCAAACTCTGGGCCTGGGGTTCATGGCGGGTAGGGCGCCTGAAACAGTCTCAGGACAAGCTGGCGTGTATCCTGCCCTTTGAGCCGGAGTGGTTTGGGGGGCGCCGTATTGAGGCCCGTTATGTCGGGAATCCAAGCGCGACTACCTGCGCGACAGGATGGAGCGGGGCTGAATTCAGACAACGACTGGGTTTTGCGTCAGACACGCCTGTTTTGGCGGTATTGCCGGGAAGTCGCCCTTCCGAGCTGGCCCACCACATGCCATTGCTCGCGGAATCATGGAAAGTACTTCAACGTCAATATCCGAACACACGTTGTGTTGTTCCGATTGCACCGGGCGTGGATAAAGCCTTGTTGGAACCGCTGACTCGGGAGGGTGCTATCCCGGTTAGACGGATGGAGAAGGATTTTGCGTTGCGGACGGATGCCGCTATCGCCGTATCGGGCACGGCGACGCTCGAACTGGCGCTATGGGACGTGCCCGCCGTGCTGGTGTACCGCGCTTCGCCCCTGACCGTGTTCATGGCAAAAAAGCTTGTCCAGGTTCCTTTCGTTGGCCTGGCCAATATCCTGTTGCACGCATCCGTGATGCCTGAGTTGATTCAGAATGAAGCGACGGTAGAAAATATTGTCCGGTCAGTGCGGCCATTGCTCCAGGGCGGAGAAGAGGCCATGCGGCAACGGACAATGTTTGCCTCATTGCGTACGATGCTCGGCAACGATGATGCCGCCAATGCAGTGGCTGCGATGGCCATGCGCATGGTGACCTCGTAAAAGAGCCCCCGGACTTTTTACGAGGATATTTTATCTGCGTTGACGAAAAAACTGCCGCAGCATGACGCTGCAATGTTCAGCCAGTATGCCCCCTGTAATGTCCGGTCGATGATTCATCCGGGCATCGGACAGTATCTGAAAAACGGATTCAACAGCGCCGGTTTTGCTATCTTTGGCGCCATAGACGATACGCTTGATACGGGCATGGATGATCGCGCCGGCACACATGGGGCAGGGCTCCAGCGTGACGTAAAGGGTGCTGCCGGTCAGACGATAATTTCCCATGATCTTGCAGGCTGCGCGGATGGCGCGTATTTCCGCATGCGCGGAGGCATCGTGTAGCGAAATGGGTGCATTACAGGCGGCAAATTCCTGGCCATTGGCCGCTACCAATACACATCCGACAGGCACTTCACCTTTTTTCTCTGCAATAACCGCTTGTTGCAAGGCTATATGCATGTAGTACATGTCTTTTTTATAGGGCACGCCTGGACTATTCATGAATAGTCTAGGCTAGACTTTAAGCCGGGGATCGAATATGTCTCTTAAACCCTCACCCAACAGGTTATAGCCCAACACGGTTAATAATATGGCCATACCTGGATAGAACGACAGCCACCACGCAATCTGAATGTTATCCTTGCCTTCGGTCAGAATATTACCCCATGATGCATTGGGGGGCTGTACACCAAGCCCAAGGAACGAAAGGCCGGATTCAATGAGTACCGCTCCGGCAATGCCCAGAACGGCGGATACAAGGATGGGTCCCATGGCATTGGGCAGCAGATAGCGCCAGATGATCCTGGGCGCCGAAACGCCGAGGCTTTCCGCGGCCATGACAAAATCGCGCCCGCGCAGGGACAGCAACTCCGCCCGCACCAGCCTTGCTACCCCCATCCATGATGTCAGGCCAATCACAATCATAATATTCCAGATGGAGGGTTCGAGAAAAGCGATAACGGCGAGAATCAAAAAGAATGTCGGGAAGCAAAGCACCATATCCGTAGCGCGCATAATCATGGCATCCGTGCGTCCACCCGCATATCCGGCCACGGCGCCCAACATGACGCCAACGCTAATGGCAATACCGACGGCGACGAAGCCCACCGACAGAGACACTCTGGCGCCAAACAGCATACGCGAAAATACATCACGGCCCAGCGTATCCGTTCCGCACCAGTGTTCCCACGAAGGTGGCAGCAGAATGGCATGTACGTCAATGGCCGAAGGGTCAAAAGGCGCAAGCCATGGGGCCAGTATCGCCAGGATGGCGACCGTAGCCACGATCATGGCGCCCGTCAGCATCAGTGGGCGATTGAACCATGGGGATATCTTTCTCTGTGTCTCCGTACCGCTATCGTTCACCTTCCTCCCCCGTGCCGGATGCGTGGGTCGGTCCAGGCATAAGCAAGGTCGGCCAGCAGGTTGCCCAACAACGTCAAAACCGCGCCAATCACGGTAATTCCCATGACCAACGGATAATCTCGCGCCAGCACCGCGTTATAGAACAGCAGGCCCATACCGGGGATCGAGAACAACTGCTCGACAATGACGGAACCGCCAATCAAACCGGGGATCGAAAGACCAAGCAAAGTAATAATGGGGATCATTGCATTTTTCAACGCATAGCGATAAAGAATGCTCGATTCCGGCACACCCATGGCCCGCGCGGTGGTCACGTAGTCGGCGCGAATGACCTCCAGCATGCCGCTACGCATGAATCGACTCATGCCCGCCAGCCCTCCAATAGCGGAGACAAAGACAGGTAGCAACAGGTGTTTGGCCAGGTCGCCCTGTTGTTGCCAGAATCCCATTTGTCTCCAGTCATAATCGTGGATACCGGAAATGGGGAGCCATGAAAGATGGACGCCGAAAGCAATCATCAGCAGCAGGCCCAACCAGAATGAGGGAATGGCAAAGCCGATAAAGACCAATATAGTCATGCCGCGATCAAACCATGAATCCCTGCGTGCCGCGGAAAGTACGCCAATGGGGATGGCAACGAAAAAAATAAAGGCCATGGCCAACACGTTAATGCCGATGGTGATGGGCATGCGCTCGGCAATTTTATCCAGAACAGGGCGGTGATCCGAGGCGAAGGACTGCCCGAAATCAAGGACGGAAAGCCGTTTTAGCCAGTTCCAGTATTGTATGTACAGGGGCTTATCCAGGCCGTAATAGGCACGCAAACGATTGATATCCGCCGCAGACACTTTTGGATTCAATCCCTGACCGATGGCGGCAGGTTCTCCCGGCGCTACATGCATGATGGCAAAGGATATCAGGGTGATGCCAAACAACAGCGGGATCATCCCGGCCAACCGCTTGAAGAGATAGCCTCTCATGATTTAACCTGTAAGCAGTTGATTAAGAAGCTGTTCCTAGCCTGAACTATTCATGAATCGCCATGATGATTGCGCCGGGCCTTTGTTCGCTGGCGGATTCCGAGGAGAGAGACCGTAGCCGTGCATACGGACGACCGACGAGGGATTCGGTGCGGACAAAGGAACAAGCAAGGGCATGGCAGCATTTATGAATAGTCCAGGCTAGCGTTCTTCCATGGGGATGTAATGCATACCATGGTCGCCAATATAAATCTGGACGGGCCGGTAAATCCGGTTGTTGGCCAGCATTTCCCGCCAGTGCGCCAACCAGCCTGCAACGCGGGCAATGGCAAAGATAGGTGTAAAAATATCTGTTGTAATGCCCATCTTTCGATAAACGATACCGGAATAGAAATCCACATTCGGGCATACACCTTTGGCCCCCAGGGTACTTCTGGATAATTCCTCAATGCGGCGGGCAATCGCATACGTTGGGTCTTCTCCATATTCACGGGTCAGATCACCATACAGTTCCTGTAACAGCGTTGCGCGCGGATCCTTGGCCTTATACACGCGGTGCCCAAGGCCGGGAATCTTTTCCTTATGTTGCAACTTCCTGCTCAAATACCCTTCTGCATTTTCGACTGTGGCAATCTCGTCAAGCATGTCGAGTACGTCCTCGTTGGCGCCGCCATGCAGCGGACCTGAGAGCGTGCCCACCGCCGAGCTGATGACGGTATAGGGATCGGCCAGAGTTGAACCCGTCACCATGGCGGAGAATGTGCTGGCATTGAGGGTATGTTCGGCATGTACAATCAGCGCCACATCCATAATGCGTTCAAGTAAAGGCTCCGGCTCCTTTCCGGTCAACATGTACAGAAAATTGGCGGCATGCGACAAATCATCCCTGGGTGAAATCGGGTCATCCCCTCGGCGCATGCGTGCATGGGCCGCAACCAACGTCGGCATCTTCGCAATCAGCCGGACGCTTGAAAGATGAACCATTTCTTCATCGGCCTGTTTCGTACCCATATTCTGTTCGAGGGGATAAAACATCCCCAAGGCTGCCACGTTGGCCTGTAACGCATCCATCGGGTGCGCGGATTCCGGGAAACATTTAATCATGTCGCGGATACTGTATTTGATGCGCCGATGTTGATGAAATTCAGCCACAAGGGAGGCCAGTTCATCGGCTTTGGGAAGGTGCCCGTACAGCAACAGGAAACATGTTTCCTCGAAACTGCTGCGTTCGGCCAGTTCCTCGATATCAATGCCCCGGTATTCCAGATGTCCGCGCTTGCCGTCAACAAAGGAAATGGCGGACTCGGCGACCGGTATGCCATCCAGTCCCGGCGCGTAGCGGGCAATATTCGAATCCTGGGGTTTCATGTTTTTTTCTGGCATTTGAATGCCTCCACTGGCTTTGGCTTTTATAGAGTCGGGGAAGCTAGCTCGCATTATTCATGAATTCTACCGTGCCCTTGCTTATTCCTTGTCCGTTTATGCGTAAGAGCGAATCAGTTCCCCGATATCCTTTGTTTGCACATTTTCGGCAATGAATGCATCGCCAACGCCCTTCAGCAATATGAAACGGATGCGTCCACCCGCATTCTTTTTATCGTGTCCCATCGCATCCAGCCACGCATCAGATGAAAACGAGGGTATTTTAACGGGCAAACCAACTTTTTCATATAAGGCCCGAATGTTGTTCTCCAGTCCGGGGGCTGCGTGACCCGACTGTTCGGACAGGCGTGCCGCCATCAATGTGCCCAGCGCCACGCCCTCGCCGTGCAAATATGTTGTGTAATGCGTCATGGCTTCGATGGCATGGCCGAATGTATGGCCGAGGTTGAGCAAGGCGCGATTTCCCTGCTCCGTTTCATCGGCCATGACCACTTCGGCCTTGTGCCGACATGAGGTGAAGATGATATTCGTTACCGCAGTTTCATCCAGTTGCAGCAGGGCATCCATGCCGGCATCCAGTTTATCGAACAGGGACGCATCCCGGATCAAGCCGTACTTGATGGTTTCGGCGATTCCCGCCCGCAGTTCACGTGCTTCCAGCGTTTGCAACACACGCGGGTCGATCCAGACCATACGTGGCTGATAGAATGCGCCGATCATGTTCTTGCCGTGCGGATGATTCACCGCTGTCTTGCCGCCAACGCTGGAATCTACCTGCGCCAGTAACGTCGTTGGAATCTGCACATAGGGGACGCCGCGACGATAACAGGCAGCCGCGAAACCGGCCATATCTCCGACCACGCCGCCACCCAGAGCGATGATCGGTTCATGACGCGACAGGCGCGCTTGCATCAGCGCATCCATGACATGATTCCAGTACGTCACATTCTTGTATTGTTCTCCATCAGGGAGGATGTGCTCATCGACATGCCAGTGGCATGCAGCCAAAGATTGACGAATGCGGCGCAGGTATAACGGGGCTACCGTTTCGTTGCTGACCACCATGCATCGGCAGATACCCGGAAACAGATCGGATATCTCCGAGCCAAGACGGTCCAGGCATCCGGGCTCAATATGGATGTCGTAGGAGCGGGCACCGAGTTCCACCCTGTGCGTATGTGAAAAAGGTGATGAATCGTTCATGCCGCAATGATGCCGCAAAGCTGCCATTTAGGATCTGTAAATAAATAACATGGCCATTTCTCCATCCAGCCTATGTACCATCTTGACGCGCTGCTCAATCACAAAATATTCGATGTAGTAGAAACTACATCTCATATTTTGTTCAATCGCATCACGACAATCTGGCACATATTCAGGCGTATAAACGGCCATGTTATTTATTTACAGCTCCTTAGCCATCATGTGGGTTAATTGGCGGATACCGCAATCCGGTTTTCCTGACCTGGCTGATGTTGCAGGATTTGCGGCGTCAGGAAGATGAGCAGCTCTGTTTTTTTATTCTTTTTAAGATTCTTCTTGAACAGCCAGCCGAGAACCGGAATCTTGCTGAGCCACGGAACGCCATTGGTTATGTTCTCCTTGTCACGCGTATAAATGCCGCCAATCACAATCGTTTCGCCGTTGCTCATGAAGATATCCGTTTCAATCTTTTTTGTATCCAGGATGGGATTACCGGCGACAAACGAAGGCGAAACGGAATCCTTGGTCACCAGAATATGCAACAAAAGGCTATTCTCCGCCGTGATTTGTGGCGTTACCTCCAGGCTTAACTTGGCCTTCTTGAAGATAACAGTCGGGCCGGTATTGGCTGTAGTCGCCGACTGAAATGGCACATCCTGGCCCTGGCTGATGGTCGCTTTCTTCAAATTCATAGTGATGATGCGCGGGCTGGAGATGATCTTGATCTGCTTGTCCGTTTCCGCCGCCGAAAGCTCCAGGTTGAGATTAAACGCCTTGTTCAGCGACCCGATGGCCAGTCCGATTTGCCCGCCCACACCCGGACCCACTGCCGCCGGCAAATCGACCAGGAAGCCCCCTGGGGCCGTTATCTGGTTCGTCACCTTGCCACCGCGCCCCGATACCTGCCCCCCCCAACGCACACCCAGGTCACGTGTGAAATCATCCGTGGCCTCGACAATACGGGCGGCAATCAATATCTGTTTTTGCGGTTGGTCAATCTTTGCAATCAATCGTTTGATATTATCGATGACTGCCTGCGTGTCACGAATAATCAGGGTGTTGGTGCGCGTATCCGCCAGCACGCTCCCACGTGTGCTGGACAAACCGAAATTGCCTGATGAAACACTTGATGCGCCCGTGCCTGATAGCGCTCCCTTGGGTGAGGCGGCAGCCCCGGCGGTTTTAGCCCCTTCCAGTATCTTTTCGACATCAGCCGCTTTGGCATAACTCAAGGATATAAACTCGGTCACCAGCGGCTCAAGGTTCTCCGTGGTTTTCCGTGCCGCCAAACGTGCACTATTCTCATTCTGTAGCACCTTCAAAGGTGCAATGCGCATGACATTTCCTTGTCGTATCTTACCCAGGCCTTCCGTTTGCAGAATCAAATCCAGCGCCTGATCCCAGGGGACATCCACCAGATGCATGGTCAATTTTCCACTGACGTCACCGCTCATGATGATATTCAGATTGCTCATTTCAGCAATCAGTTTCAATGCATTCTGGATGTCGATTCCTTTGAAATCAAAGGTGATCTTCTGACCTGTATAAGCAAATTTTTTGCCGCCCTCCATGCCCTGGCGTGCCACCGCAAGATTCTCCGGCGTCAATGTTAACGTCAGTATGTTGCCCTGTTGAAAGGATGAAAATTCCGCCTTTTCACGCAGTCGGGTCACGATGCGCACTTGATGACCCACCGCGTAGGCATCCACCTGCTTGACCGGGCCGGGAAAGTCGTGTACATCTTGTGTCCGCTGTTGCCCAGGGACCAGCGATGCATTTTGGATGTCCAGAACGACATCGTTCTTTTTCTCGGAAATATTCACAATGGGATTGGTGACATCCGTGCGGATTTGAATATGCGCTATACGGTCATCCGGCTGGAAATGAACATCTTCAACTTGTACCACGGATGCCTTACGTCCGATCGGGATGTCGCCAAAACGCACGACCATTTGTTGCCCGCTGGCGCTAACTTGATGGCTTTCTCGCTGACCCTTGACCAGGTTTACGACCAGTCGAACACGCCCGGCGGCTTGTCCAACGGTGACGCTACGGATTTTCTGCGTAGCCACGGCGTAATGTTCCTTGGACAACATGGACTTCGCACCCCATAAATCGAGAATCATGGTGTGCCCATGATTGGTCATGAAGGAATCGTGGCTGGCATCCATGTGATCGCCGCGCAACACCAGTTCGGTCACGGGTCCACGGTCATAAACATCAATATCCTTTAATATCGCCGCAGGGGTTACGCCGTTCTTCTTTATCCTCGCGGACACCGCCGAAAAATGCACCATAAGGTTATTGCCTTCTTCTCTGGCCTTGTAGGTCAGCGCGCGGTCCATGCCGATTTCTATTCGCACGCCTTGGCCGGAAACAACCGGAAACACGTTGTTCACGCCCGGATGACCGTCATGCAAGGGTTCCAGGCCTTTCTTCAGCGATGCTCCGGGAAAATTTATCACCAGCCGCAGCGGTGCCGTAAGGTTAAACAGTTCATAGGTCAATGGCGCATCCGCTCGAATGGTTACCACATCGCCACTGGGCAACTTTTGCAGACGGACACCCTCCACCTGAACCGCCTCGGCGGAAAACGGCATCAGGAAGAAAGCCAGCGTAAAACACACCATGATCGCGTGGCGTTTCCGCCTGTTCATTTTTATACAGCTTTGCATGATTATCTCCCGACGCCTTGATGCCGACCACGGGATTTCTTCTTTCCGGTTCCCTCAATGAAGCGGTAGGTCGTCGCTTCTCCCGTTACGGTCAACTGATCTTTATTTTTCAACTTTACCAATTTGAGATTCTTCACATCGACAATACGCGGCATTTGACCCACGCGCTTAAGAAATGTCGCTAATTGTCGATAGGTTCCCATGACACTAAAGCTTACCGGCACTTCGGCATAAAACTGTTTGTTTATTTCTCCCAATGGCTTGAACATGGAAAACTCCAGACCGGAATTCTTCCCGGAGCGAGTCACCCCTTCCAGCAAATCGGGAATCTGGGACTTCCTGGGCAGTATGTTCAGCGCCACCTTCAATTGTTTTTCCAGCGCGGCGAATTCCTTTTTTTTACGCGGCAAATCCTTGGCCAGTTTCAGGTTTCGTGTGAGAATCTCTTGCTGTTGACCCACTCTTTTTTGAATTCGGGCAATGTCACTCTGCAATGGCATCCAGCCCAGATATACATACGCCCCAAGCATCAGGACAAAACTCGTGGCCAGCACAAGGGCCTTCTTCCATGACGGGTATGGCAGAATGGGGCGCAGCGCTTCAAGCTGGCTAAGATCCAGTTCGCCAAACATTACGACGGTTTGGTCCTTGCGGATTTAGCGGGAGAATCTGAAGGCTTGGTTCGTCGCATCTTCAGGGAGAAATTCCTGACGGGTACCTGACCTATGGTCCGCCGCTGGATCACCTGTAGACTGACTGCGGAAAACTCCGGTTCATGGTCCAGAGCGCGCATGAAACGGGCGACGGCTCCGTTGCTCTCGCCCAGGCCGGTTAATTCAATATTTCCTCCCGTATCCTTGATGCTCAACAGCCACACCTTCTCTGGAATAGCATGAGATAGCGCCAACAGTGTTTCCAGGCTGCGAAAACGCCCCCGTTGCAATCGATCCACCAGGGCCAGCTTTCGCTGCACATTCATCCGCAATTTATCCAGATTCCGTATCTTGCCGATTTTCTTGACCATCAATCTATTTTGCGCTTGCAGCGAGGTAAGACTATATCCCAAACGGGTCAGCGTGGATGAGCCATAAAGATGAGCCCCCAGACTCATGAGTGCCGCCAGTCCCACGACTCCCGCCGCCACCGCAATATGCTGTAATATCTGATACTGACGACGAGCGCCGCGATAAGGGATAAGATTGATGCGAATCATGCGTCGAAGCCCCTCAGAGCAAGCCCTATGGGCACCATCATCATGGGTCCGATCCTGTTTAAGTAATCAGGATCAAATTTACGTTTGGATACTTTGATCGTGGGAAATGGATTCAGTACACGGGCTTCAATACCCAGCCGTTGCTCCAGTTCCGTTGCAATGCCTGGAACCAGGGCCGTACCACCGCTTAACAACAGCTTTTGCACGGGATGGCTGGCATGGCTGGCGGCATAAAAATCCAGTGAGCGCACCATTTCGGAGGTTAGACCCACGTAAAATTTCTCCAGTGCTTCCGCTTTGACTCCGGAAAAGCTGTCCCGTTTCATCTGGTCCGCAGCCTGAAAGCTGATATTGTGTGCTTTCTGAATTTCTTCCGTCAGGTTGTTGCCACCATAGAATTGGTCACGCACGAAAACCGTTTGTCTATTATGCAGGATATTGATGTTCATCAGATTCGCGCCAATATTGACCAATGCATGTGCGCGTATGTCTTCGGGGTCCGGCAATGGCCCAACGACGTTTTCCTCAATTTGGTCCGGCAATAGTTCCGCGGCATTCTCCAGGGTAAATACAGCACAGTCCACGCATTTGGTTGTCAATCCCGCTTCGTTCAATACCAGTTGATAATCCTCGATAACCTCGCGTTTGCAGGCAGCCAGGACCACTTGCATCTCACCATCGTCTACCTCGCCCAGAATCTGAAAATCCAGATACACATCATCAATAGCATAAGGGATGTGCTGATCCGCTTCGAATTCAATCTGCGATTCCAGCTCAAATTCGGTCATGGTTGGCATGGTTACTGTGCGGATAATCAGGGCATTGCCCGAAACCACGAATGCCACATTGCGGGTTGAAGGTCGGCTCACCTCAATCGCCTCCCGCAATGTCCGCGACACGACCGTGGAATCAATAATGGTGTTTTCCACAATGGCATCGCGCGGCAACGGAAGCATGGCCATGGACTTCAGTTCGTAACCTCCGCGCACACGCCCCAACTCCACCATCTTGATGCCGCTGGAACTGATATCTACACCCATCAGGGGCTCGGATTTACCGGAAAATAACCTCACTTCCACCCCTCGTCTTAGTCCGCGCTACTCATTGAATAGTACGGACTTAGCCTGGACTATTCACAAATACTGCCATGCCCTTGCTTGTTCCTTTGTTCGCA
>CAZDWG010000002.1:0-26450 GCA_964509005.1 uncultured Zetaproteobacteria bacterium | reverse complement strand
CTTGACGTCAGACATTCGCCAGCCCTCAACTTCATGATTTAAAGCCCGCGCCAGGCGGACGCGGGCAATGCTACACGCTGACTACGCCGCAAACCACGGCGTGTTAACCCCCGCATCCGCCATTGATTTTCGACAGACAAGAAGAAAGATCGCTGGTATAGTATCGTCCAGTTTCGGCAGCTTCTGATTCTTGATATATTCTTTCCATACTTCATCCGCCACATTCCCGCAGGAACAAACCCAGCAACCCCTGCCCCACAAATGCTAACCCCAATACCGCTTGCGAAAATGCCGGTACTCCGACAACAGATATGTGTTTCATTAACCGAATCTATGATGTTACAATCGGGGGTACAAATCTTGGGCGAAAGAAAGTACATCGAATATGGTATCGCCCGTCACAAGCGTTATCACTGGGAAGGAACATTATGTGTCATTTACTTAGAATGCTGACGATCATACTGGCGGCTAGCGTGATCGCATGCAGCCAAAGCGAGAAAGGACAATCATCAAGCGATATTAATACAGCCTTTAATGCAGCCATTCATGACTTTAAAAGAGAATCTCTTCCCGGTGCTAAACTGACACGAAAAAATTGTAGCCCATGTCATTTTCTAGACAGAAATATCACCAAAGTAGGCCCCACTCTGAAAGGCATCGTTGGCCGTACGCCCACCATATCAGGCGTACCCTTTTCAAAATGGGACGAAAAAACACTGGACCTGTGGATACAAAACCCGTCGGCAATCAAACCCAGAACGATGATGGCCATGCCGGGCATTAAATCCGCAAAAGACCGCGCCGCAATCATCCAATATTTGAAACAGTTTAAATGATCATGACCAGTATAATTTTTGTCGGAAACTCGCATATCAAACCATCAGCGGAGTCGGCCTATTCATGAATATCAAGCATAATATTTTTCCTTTTATCCTTCTCGGACTGGCTGCGTTGTTTATTGGTTTCGGCGTCTACAATCTGAACAAAATGCCAGCCAGTCCTTACCCCTATATCCACGGGAAATTTTCCTTGCACAGTGTTGATGGCTCGGTTACCTCCAAAGATATGCTGGGTAAGGTTGGTGTCATCTACTTTGGCTATACCCACTGCCCCGATGTCTGCCCTGGCACATTATTAAGGATGGGAAGCGCCCTCAAATTGCTGAACCCGGATGAACTAGCCAAGGTTTTCCCTGTGTTTATTACCACGGACCCGGCCCGCGACAGCCCTGAGGTGATGGCAAAATACGTTCACCATTTCGATTCCCATATTCTGGGATTAAGCGGGAGTGCGAAAGAAATCAAAGCTGCCGCAAAATCTTTTTTATCCGGCTACAAAAAGGAACCTGTGGATAAAAAAGGCAACTATGTTGTCAGCCATGCGTCATTCATCATCATTGTCCAACCGGATGGCAGTATAGGTAAACTGATGGCTCACAGCAGCAAACCAAAAGACATCGCAGGTGCAATTCGCCACTGGCTGCGCTGGGCCTCAGCCCGATAAACCGGATATCAATATCTACGACCTGCGTTTTTCATAGCCCGACCACAGAACGTGGCAGCAAGAGAAAATGGTGAAAGCCAAGACAGAAAGGAGCCCATACGTCGGCATCACAGTTCCCTGTTTCACTTACCATCCGGCTCACTTGAGCAAGTCAGCTATCGCATCCGGTTGATATCGGCTTTTGTCCACTTTCAGATAAATTTCCCCTTCTTCAGGAACCACGGTGACTTCCTCTACGCCACTGATCTGGTGTATTTTTTCTGCAAGCGCATTGGCTTCCTCCTGATCCAGACTGCCGACAGGAACCACCTGCCTCGTCAGATGCATAGGAAAATGCATACCGCGACATGTGAGCAGCCAGACCAGAGCAATCCCCGTGCCCCCCAGAAACACGCCGCCAACACCAAAAGATCCGTACATCACGCCACCCGTAATCCCCCCGCAGAACACGCCGAAGAACTGGGACGTGGAATAGATCCCCATGGCCGTTCCTTTCCCCGCCGCCGGTGCCATACGCGACACCAGAGATGGAAGGCTGGCTTCCAGCGTGTTGAATGCCACGAAGTAGATGAATGTACCCGCCACCAGGCCGACCATGGAATGGTGCGCCAACGCCAGCACCCCTTCAGCTACGACCAGAGCAGCAATGCACGCTGTAAATACCTGCTTCATCTTCCGGTATTTCTCGGCCACGATAATCAAGGGAACCATACCGACCACGGAAACCAGCAGAACGGGAAGATAAAACCAGACTTGCTCCTGTGTTGGCAGGCCTACATTGCGCAGAGCGAATGGCAGGGAAATAAACGTGGCGGTCATCATCATGTGGAGAAAAAAGATACCTGAATCCAAGCGTAACAACTGTAGGTTAGATAACATTTTTTTCAACTGTACCGGTTCAGCTTCAACGTCGCGGTGCATATGGCTTTGCCCCGGATCCGGCACAAAAAGATAGAGTATGGCGATGCCGATCACGCCAAATGAAGCGGCAAGCCAGAACAGACCGGCGACCCCAATGTGGACGCTGATGATGGGTCCGAGAATAAGGGCCAGAGTAAAGGAAGCACCGATACCCATGCCGAAAACAGCCATGGCTTTTGTGCGCTGGGTTTCATCGGTCAAATCGGCAATCAAGGCCATCACAGCTGCGGCGATGGCGCCGGAACCCTGCAACAGCCTCCCGATAATCACGCCCATGATGGAATTCGACAGGGCTGCAACCACCCCGCCCAGCGCAAAAATAAGCAATCCTGCGGCGATCACAGGTTTCCGCCCAAAGCGATCCGACAGCATGCCGAACGGGATCTGAAACAGCGCCATGGTCAAGCCATAGGCGCCCAGGGCCAGCCCTGTAAGCATGGGCGTACTATCGTGGAAATGTTCGGCATACAGTACAAATACAGGTAAAATCATGAACAAGCCAAGCATACGCAGTGAATACATACCTGCCAGAAGGGCCACGCTTCGTAATCCGCCGTTTTTCATGTCATCAACTCCGGCGCAGTGTGTAATTGGTAAATAACGTAGCTGTGAAGAGAAGCATGGCACCCGCCTGGTGTGTCACACCCAACCAGACAGGAACGACCAGAAGTAGCGTGGATACCCCCAGTAAAAACTGGATCAGTACCGCTGTAAGCAGCAGGTTGAAGGCCAGACTGGCCCGCTTTGAGAGATCAAAGCGCCGGGCATACCACCACAGCACGGCAACGCATGACACCGTTGTTTCAGCCAGCAGGCGGTGATCGAATTGAACTGCGGCAATATTCCCAAAGAAGTTGAGATAGAAGGGTCTGAGCATGGCATAACCTTCAGGGATGAAATGACCGTTCATCAACGGAAACGTGTTATAGGCGAAGCCCGCCCTCAAGCCCGCCACAAAACCACCGGCCATCACGGTTACGGCAATCAAGCCCGTGAGCGCCAGCGCAAGGCGTCGTAAGGGTGTGACATCTTCCAGTGCGACATCCGTGCGTGGGAGCAGGAGCCCCATAGCTACCCAGAAAATAAAGCCATAAATGATGAAAGCCATTGTCAGGTGAGCCGTAAGCCGGTACTGGCTGACATGCGGGTTATCCACCAGACCACTTTTGACCATGTACCAACCGAGCAACCCCTGTAAACCGCCAAGGACAAACATGATGATCAGTCTGGGACGCAATTCTCGTCTGACCTTTCCAACCACCAGAAAATAAAGAAAGGGGAGCAGGAAAATAAACCCGATCAAACGCCCCCACACGCGGTGGATGTATTCCAGCAGAAAAATTCCCTTATAGCCCGCCAGGTTCATATTCGGATTCAATTTATAGAACTCCGGTGTCTGTTGGTAATGCCCGAATGAGTTCATCCATTGAGATTCGGAAAGTGGCGGAATCCAGCCCATCAAGGGGTTCCATTGCACCATTGAAAGTCCCGAGTGCGTTAGCCGGGTCGCACCGCCCACCACCAGCATCACAAAAATCGCGGCGCAGACGCATAGCAACCAAATGGCGATTTGCCTGTCATTACGGGTTTCAATACTGTTCATAACTCCCCCTCGCAATGCTTTTCATCGTTTCCCTTTCTGTTGCGCCCCTTAAACATGACGGGCAACACTACGATTGCGAATAAAATTCCGCCGAGCACGGCGATTACGCCGCCAAAACCGACCAGATCCTGCGGCGTAACCCACGTGTGGACGCCAATATCCTGAGCGGTACCAACCACCTTGCGTTTCATGCCATACCCCCCGCCCCAGGCCAGGCCGATGATGTGGATCATCTGCCCCGAAGCATAGACACAGACCTGAATCCTGGCCCATTTCAGATTGGGCGTGGTAAACCCGAATCGTGGCAACCAGAAATAGGTCATGGCCATAAAAGCCATGGTCACCGAGACAATCACACCGTGATAATGGGCCGTGATCAGCGTACTGCTTGTGCTAATATACAGCCCCAGAATACCACCCGTGGCAAACAGAACCATCGAGAACAACAATGCCAGATACAGGTGTCGCTGATCCTTCGTCGGTGCCCCGCTCCTGACGAGGCCCCACATAACCGCCAGACCGATGACCAGCGGTGCAATACCGTTGCCGTCGCGCATCAGCTTTACAAACCACAGCGTAAAACCTGGTGTATTCACGCCATATTGCGCAAAGGGCATGAAGACAAATAGCAGCGGGATGACACTGATGGCGAACACGGCCATCACCAGGCTGGGCCTGATGGAAATCCCAGTGCCGCAGGCGCTTGCAAGCCACAACCAGCAGACACACAGCAACGCCGTATGCGCGAACTGAATCACATGACCGCTAGCCCAGAACAGGGGTTCATAATAAGCCCGGTGCTCCAACCCTGAAGGCATGTGAATCAGAGCCCAAATCAGGGCCAGTATGGCAATCAACGTGGCAATCGCGGCAGTCCAGATGCCGAAGCGCATTGCTCCTTCACGATTCGGCGTGAATATGGCTCGCATCGGAGCGGCGTAGAGCGTGCCCAGTACTAACAGTAAAATACCGCCACCAAATACGATCATACCCTTAATAAAATAATGGTTCTCCAGTATAGGCACGTAATTATTGGTCAACGGGTTGGCGGCATTGGTGAGTGGTGAAATAGCGGTCAGGACCCCGCCGACCACGACCAACGTCAGCGCAATCCACCCGGATGGCGCCGCGCGGTCGGTTGAATTCAGGCTCCAGAAGACCCCTGCGATGGCAAGCAACCACCACAATACGGTGAAATCGACGTGCAGCACCAGGGCAGTATAGAAAAAATCATCCCATGGCATGGCATAAGTAGTACGCGCCAATGCTAATAAAAGCGGATAAATACCGGAAGCCAGCAGGAAACCCACCGCAACGCATAACCAGGCGGCTGCAAGCCTGGTCTGTGGCTCATCGTCAAGCGGAAGTGAATATTTTGTTGTCATAAGATGTATCCTTTATACGTGAATTGCGCGGCGAACCCTAGCACCGGCTTTTCCCCGATGCAGCAGATTTATCGTACGTGTCATCCACACAGGTCAGCCTTTCGGTTTCCCGCGATACCTATTTATGCCACTATTCAGTCCATGAAATATGATCGCACCACCCGCGTCCTGCACTTTGGCATCGTACTATCCATACTGTTGCAACTGTTTGGTGAAAAACTAGTGGGCTTTCCGCAGCCCGACCATGCCAGAGATGTTATTGAAACACTTTTTATCGGTATTCATGAAGGTATCGGTTTAATCTCTTTAATCCTTGTTTGTGTTTATTTAATCGTAGTCCTGGATGAAGCCGCTGGCCGGGAACGGTTGTTTCCGTGGATGAATGCGTCAGGACGTCATAAGCTCTGGCTGGAAATGCGCCGGGATATCCCGGGCTGGCTGCATGGCAAACTCCCTTCCCCCGGGGAAAGTCATTTTATTTCCGGCGCAATTCATGGAACAGGCATCACCCTTGCGCTCCTCCTGGGATTCACCGGGTCTATGTTATTCCTCGGCGTCGGACCCCATGGGGAAATTCCCCCCGATGTCAAGATTATTTGGGAATGCCATAGCATCATGGCCACGATGATGTGGATCTTCGTGGCCGGGCATGCCGGAATGGCCCTGATGCACAAGTTCAAAGGTCATGAGACATTGAGGGAAATGTTCAGGCTGGGAAGAGACCCCCAGAATTAAGCTTATTTGACGGCAGACCCGACGACAATAATCGTGCCCACCATGCTGGCGTGCCCCGGACCACACCATTCGCCACAGATTAGTTTGAAACGTCCCACCTTTTCGGGCGTAAATTCAATCACCTTGAACTCATCGGGTTTAATGCGGTTCATCAGTTTCAGTTCATGCACTACAATAGCATGGCGCATATCCAGACTTGCCAGATGCAGACGGTATGGTTTCCCTTTTTCCAGTTCAAGGATATACTTTCCCCAATCATAATTACGCGCCAATAAATAAATATCGGAACCTCCCGGTGGATGGACAATGGGCATGCCCCCTTCCATGCGGACCGTATAACGCGCCACCATCTGATCGACCTTTTTCTTGAATCCAGCCCGTTCTGCACGGGTGATTTCCCGTGTGGTCACTTTTATATTCGGCCTACTGGTGATTACTTTCAGGGCAAACGACCCGACCACCAGTGTTGCCACTGCTGCGACCAGGAGGAAAAGACCTACGTTCACCCGCTTCTTTTTCGGTACTTGACTTATATCCATCAATAACCTCGACTGTGATCTACGTGGCGGAATTTCATGTACCATCCGATATGTCCTTTACCCGCACGACCGAGTGAAATATCATGGCGAATATGATATACTGCCAAGACTAAACTGAACAGGAACCTTTTATGCCACCGGAACAATCACAACGTCTATCCAATAAACTTATCGGCATCATCCTTGTCGGATTGCTCACGACGGTCTTTGGCGGTACCGGGGTTCTGTATTATCTGGGAATGTTTTCCAAAGTTACGGTTGTTCAGGCTTCTGTTCCTTCCTACCGTATCGCCTATTTGTTTCATACCGGCGCCTATAACACCATCGAACCTTCCATTAGAAAGGCTGAGGAGTATCTGAAAAAAGCTGGCATCAAAACAAAGACACCCTGCGCCCTGTTTCTCGACGATATCGGCAAAACGCCTGAAAGTCAGCGCCGGGCCAAGGTCGGATATTTGCTTAAATATAGTGATGTTGTGCCCGCGACACTTAGCGAAGAAACATTTCCAGGACGAGAAGTTATCACCGCGACATTCTCCGGAGGGAGGCTGCTCGGCTCATACAAAGCCTATCAGGCCATGAAAAAATGGGCAAAAACGCATCATTACACACTGGTGCTGCCGGCTCTGGAAATCTATCATCCGGATGGTGCCACGGAGTATCAACTGGGTATTCGCAAAAGCGCCTGAATGCTGCGAATCAGCCCGGGATATGGGCAAGCAAGTAATACAGAAACCATGCAAAGACAATGAGACTGAGCACCAGGCCTCCGATAACCTTTTTGCGCTCTCTTCGCTTCTCTTCCATAAGTTGATTATTCATGTTTTATCCTTCTTTCGGCTAACGCCATTATCAATGCATCGCCGGGCTGCGTTTAATTTTCATATCGTGCGGTATTTTCCGCCATAAGACTTTAGCCCGCTCTTTCGCTTCGGCCAGCTCACGCGGAGAATCCTTGCCGATCATGACCTTCAGGCTATCCCCGGCAAAACGATCGCCGAGCGTCTTGGCAAGCCAGAACCATGTGGTCGCCTTCACATTATCCTTCTTGCCCCCGTCACCAAACACATACATCTGACCAAGATAAAATTGTGCCTTGGGATGACCCTGCATCGCAGCCTTGCGTAGCCATGCTCTCGCCTTTACCAGATTTTTTTGCACACCGTCGCCACGCGCATACAACAGACCCAGTTGATATTGGGCTCGCCTGTTCCCTTTCTCGCCGACCTGCCGAAACAACATGGCCGCATCCGCAGTGTTTTTCTTCCTGGCAAGGTTCATGGCCCGTTTATAAATTTGCTGATCGGATCCCTGTTTCACACCTGCTTCGGCACATGCCAAGCCGACAAACAAAAAGATGGTGACGCAAACGGACAGGCAGAACGCGATACGTTTCATATAACCTCTATCATTAAATTTCCTGTCTCACGGGCATGGAAATAAGGTAAAGTAAATACAGAGAGAATCGTATCCAGACTCTGCGGACGCCCTGTGTCCTCCGCAGCGAAAATTATTATCTGAAGATTATATCGAGTCAATCACCATCGCACCAAACAAAAGAATCAGATACACGATGGAAAAGGCGAACACGCGCATGTCGCAATCCCGTTCCGAACGCAGAAAACGCACGGCCATGAACAGGAACATGGAACTCAACAATCCAGAAATTACCAGATACCAGATGCCTGCCATATCGAACACATAGGGCAGCATGGCCACGGGAATCAAGGCAAGCGCATACACAGCGATGCGCACTTTTGTCGCCTGCACGCCGCAGGCCACGGGAATGACCGGCACATTGGCGCGGGCATAATCCTCACGATATTTCAATGCCAGACTCAAGGCATGCGGCTGTTGCCAGATCACCATAATAGCAAACAAAACCCATGCTGGAGCACCTAGATCGCCCGTTACCGCAGCGTAACCAACCATTGGAGGTACAGCACCGGCAATACCACCGAACTGATTGGCCCACGGCGTTGTGCGTTTCATCCACATGGTATAAACACCAACGTAGCCAATCACGCCGACTGCCGTAACCAAAGCAGCTAACGGATTGACCCTCCAAGCCATCAAGGCAAGCGGTAGAATCACCAATAGCAGCCCTACATACAGTACGACCCGTTCGGAGACCAACCCCGCAGCCAGCACCCGTGATTTGGTACGGCGCATCAACTGATCTATGTCGCGGTCATAATAGTTGTTAAGCATGCAGGATCCGGCTGTTGCCAGCCCCAGTGTCAGAAAGGTCCAGAAGATGAGATTCCAGTGCGGCATCACACCATGATTACCAAAATAAACCCCCGTCAATGCGGCCACCAGCGTCAAACCGACAATGCCGGGTTTCGCCAACTCGAACAATTCAGCGGAAGCAGCCTTCGTTCGGTAGCCTTCACCAATTGAGGTATGTTTCATTTTCAGCAATTCTTCTCGCATTGAAGTCCTCCACAGTCTGCATCGCGTACTTCTTGATTCCCCGTATTTTCCTTAGCAATGATTGTTAACATTAACCGCCAACACGGGCATTGACCTGAATCAATTTCCGCGCCCAAAAGAATGCGCACCCCGGAGCAAGGGAGGTGAGGGTGCGCATCCTCTGGCCCGAGCTTTAGCCCTCCGCCGGGTGAGGCTGGAACGTCGGCTTCGGATTGTTGATGTAGTTGTACGGATGCCAGTCTTTGGCAACCTCCACCGGAGTCGGGAAATTACCTTGCCCGGCAACAAGCGCGGTAGACGTCCATTCCAGCGATTGTGATCCCCAAGGGTTCTGCGATGACTTCTCACCCTTGAGCATGCCGTGAATCCACGCCACCAGCGTCAGTAACACACTGACGAAAGTGATATAGGCACCCATCGTGGCGATGTGCTGCGCATCAACGATGGTGGCATTATTGGCAAACTGTTGATAATCCATATAGCGGCGCGGCATACCCGCGACACCGGCGATATACAGCGGTGCCATTACCACATTCATGCCGATAAAGAAACCAATGCCCGAGAGCTTAGTCAGCATTTCGTTGCATACGCGCCCGGTCATCTTCGGGAACCAGTAGAATATAGCTCCAAAGGTGGCCATGGTGCCGGCTATCGCCATGACATAGTGAAAGTGACTCATGATGGCGTAGGAATCCGAGATGCCGTAGTCCACGGCGGCGAGGGCGTTTGGAATGCCGGTCAAACCGCCTAAAATAAGCATCACCCAGGCACCCAGAGCCCAGATCATCGGACCGGAATAGTGGATAGCACCCTTGTATAGCGTACCCACCATACTGAGCATCAACAGGCCAAAGGGCAATGAAATCAGCAGCGAGGTGAACGACATCAGCAAATTGAACCAACCCGGCAAACCCGCTACGAAGGCATGATGCGCCCAGACATCGGCGCTAGCCGGAATAAAAGCCAGCACGGCAAAGACCGTCGCTTTGTAGCTGAAGACCATGTTTTTAGATGACACCGAGAATATCTCGAAAATGAGCCCCACGAACGGCAGTAAAATCACATACACGGCCGGATGCGAATAGAACCAGAACAGGTTCTGATACAGCAGCACGTCACCACCCAAATCCGGATTATAGAAGCCGAAGCCCAGATACTTGTCCATTGACAGCAGCAACACCGAAGCAGCCAGTACTGGCACAAAGATCAACTGGATGATATTGGCCGTGAACACGCCCCAGCAGGTCATCGGCATCTGAAACCAACCCATACCCTTACAGCGCATGAAGGCCACCGTACAGGCCAGATTCACCGCACCGAATACGGATGCCATGCCCAGCACAACGACCACCGATGAATACAGTGCCGTATTACCCGCCATAGACGTCTCGGAATACGGCGGATAACCGGTCCACATACCGTTGAAGTGATCGGGGATCACCAGATTGGCCAAGGCCAGAAGAATACCCGACCACAACAACCATACGCTCAACGCATTGACGCGCGGAAAGGCCATATCCTTGGCCCCGATCATCATGGGTACGGCATAGTTGGCAACAAAACCCAGCAATGCCGGAATCTGGAATCCCAGAATCATCACCGCCCCATGCATGGTCAGCCACAGGTTATAGACGTTACCATCGCCAGTGAGAGTCGGGCCGAGGCTGCCCAGTTGGATACGCATCAACATGGCACAAATACCAGCCACAGCAAAAGCTGCAAGAGCGCCGATCAGATACCAGATGCCAATGACCTTGTGGTCAAGCGTGAACAACCACTCCTTGGCTGTTTTCGGCCAACCGGGCTTGCCGTTTGGCTCATGTCCTACAAAACCCATAAATGTTTCACCAGTCATAGCTTTCCTCCTTTATTCCTGTTGCTTGTTATCTCTGCTTTAGTGGTCATGGCAAGCTGATGGCCCGAATCGGCTTTCGACTCGGCCTTGGCCTTCGTCATCCAGGCATCGTAATCGGCCTGTTTCATCACGATAAGCTTGGCGTACATCTTGGAGTGATTCGCACCGCAGTATTCACGGCAGGTAATCACCGACGTGCCAAGCTTGACCGGCATGAACCATTCCCAGGTCACACGGCCCGGCATCACATCCTCGGTCTCGTGGTAACCATCCAGATAATGGGAATGGATAACATCGTCACTGGTCATGCGAAAGATGACCGGCTTTCCAACCGGCACGCGCAACACCATGTCCGTGTCCACGCCATTGCCGTAATCGTAATTCCAGTTCCACATGGAGGCGGTTACCTTGATGGTCCGGGCATCGGCAGGCACTTCGCGCATCTGATCGTGTAGCGCAAAGGCCTTGACATACAGGAACAGGTCATCCCCCAGGAACAACATGCAGGGAATGATGACCCAGCCGAGCAGAGCCTGCGCGGAAAGTTTAGGCGATTTGCCAACCTGAGCATGGCTTTTCCTCCTGTATTTAAATAGAAAGAATAAGGACACGACAAAGTAAATCGCGCCGATAACGGTGATGTCCCACATCACCTCTGTCCACACCTGCTCCCAGTGAGCCTGTGGCGTCAAGCCCCCATAATTATTCCTGGTCGCTGTCTGCATCTGAAATGCATAGACCAGCGTAGGAATCAAAGGCAGTGCAAGCAGCGCTCCCAGCACCTTATACACGAACGATTTCATTTTCATTTCTTTCCTCCTATGCTTTTATAATTCTCTGCTAACAACTCTTATACCGCAGTAATCATACCCTTATCGAGTCTCTTTCTCTTGCGTTTTGCAATCATAAATCCTCCGACCATCAGCACCACTCCAGCCGCAAGCGCGCCAAACATCACGAACAGGGGAATATTGAGCTTGTATTTTCCATCCTTGTAGGAGTAGCTGTGACAGGCGGCCACCACATAATCCATGATGTTCGCCGGGGAAATCTCCCCGCCCATGGCTTCGGTAATCGCCAGACCAAAATCATACGAATCCGCTTTCCCAACATAGAGATAGCGCGCGATCTGGCCCTTGGGCGAAAGCACAGTGTAAACCATCGAATGCAGGAAAATACGATCCCTTGGCGACCAGAAAAACTTGAAACCGATTGAACCGGCAAGCCGGTCAATATCCTTCCGGTTCCGCATGGTTGCCATGCGCCATCCCTTCGGCAACTGGCCGAAACCCATCTCGTGCATAAAGGCTCGCATCGTTGTCGGCGTATCATGCCGATCAAACGAAACAGTCAGGACATTGTAGTCCTTACCAAGTTTCCAGCGATTCACCCCCTTCAGGGTATTGGCTAGCCTACGGTTGACCACCGGACAAGCACCATCACAGGTAAAGTAGGAGAGCACCAGAACCAGCGGTTTGCCAAACATGTCGCCAAGCTTGAAGCTGTTCCCGGATGCATCCTGAAGTATATAACTCCCATCAACCTTTCCACCCAGAAAATGTCCCTCGTTGATACGGAAAACCTCTGGATCAATCTCCGACGTCGGAGCCATCATCGTTGATTTATAGGAGGCTTGGGCAGTCCCGGGAAACATGAGCACTCCAGTCCCCAATATCGCAAACAGGCAGGCCAGAGCCAGAACTAGCCGAAACCAGTCCCGCCGCAACATGCCTATGTGCCGCAGGGAAGGCAGGAACGAATATCGCATAGCCAAAATCGCCCGCACTTAAATGTAATAGACCTGGAACAGCACCCAGAGACCGAGCACATTGACGAAGTGGACATACATGGTCATGGCGCGGGTGTAGGAAAAGCTCAGCCTGCCCTTAAAGGCGCTCGGCAGGCAGGCCAACATTACCAGCAGACCAATCACCACATGAGCAAAATGGATACCCGTAAGTCCGTAAAGCACGGTTGAGTAGCCATTCGTGCCGAT
The DNA here is from genome assembly GCA_964509005.1 of uncultured Zetaproteobacteria bacterium. GTDB lineage: Bacteria > Pseudomonadota > Zetaproteobacteria > Mariprofundales > Mariprofundaceae > JAUZQZ01. The sequence continues at coordinate 13,477 of CAZDWG010000002.1, read as the reverse complement.
GTTAAAGCCCTCACTTGCCAGATGGCTCCAATTGGAAATGAGCATCACCATGAAAACCACCCAGATCGCAGCGGACAGCAATACCATCTTAACAAAACCGGACGCATCTCCATCAATCTCCCGCTTGCGCGCAAAACCAATCGTGATACTGGAAGCAATCAGAATAAGGGTTGCAATGAGAGGCTCTAAGGCATCAATTTTCGGCGTGCCGGCGGGCGGCCATACCGTCGCGCCCAAGCGGACAACCCAGTAGCCAGCCAATATGGCAGCGATGGTCATAATCTCGGTGCCAATAAACATTAACATAGCCGACGGAGCCCAACCTTCATCGTCGATCACGCCAATCGTTTCACCCGCCCAGCCAAGACCTCCGGCAATGGTTAATGCAACGCCGATAGCCAGACAAACCAGCGCGGCGGTTGGCTGCGTATAGTTGAATTGCAGCATAAAAGCCCATGGTAAAAATAGACCCGCACCGAATCCCACCATCATGGGGAACGGACTGGTATGCCAATGTACAGTATAGTGTTTAATTCCTTCGTTCATTTTACCCTCCTATTGTCATTTTACGAGAATTACTTCAAGCCCTTCAAGAATGCAATGATTGCATCGGCCTTGGCACCTTTCATATGCTGTGGCGGCATCTTGGTTTTAGCCCTCTTGTTGCCGGTAAATTCCTTGACCGCCTTCTTGCTGTTCAGTATCCACTTGCGCAGGTGCGCCTCATCCCACGTCCAGCCGCCTCCCTTCTTGATATACTTCGTGAACTTATACCTGAATCCAGGATGCATGCCAGCCTTTCTGCCGAAAACCCCCTTCAATCCAGGGCCAACTTTATTTTTAGCTGAGAAATTGTGACATACCTTACATTTTGATTCCGGACTCGCATGGGCACTGGATACCGGCAGTACGGTAAACACCAAAGCAAGCGCACCTGCCATCAATAATATTTTTCTCATTTAAATACCTCCATATATTTTTGTTTTTGTATGCTTCACAATCTAAATTGAACCTCTTGGAACCCATGATCCGACATCGACATACGGCCCACGCCACAGCCCTTTAATCGATCTGGTATTCCGAGAAATTATTCACCACCAATGAGGTGACCACATGATTTCTCGAAACGTCCCACGAGCCAAAGGCTTACACCCTGCATCCACAGTCAACGCCGGATTTTGGGTTAGAATCGAATCATTGTACTCCCACAGCGAGATACTGACACCACAAAAGATATATTTCAAGTACTTTTTATGGCTATCAAGCTGGAACCTGCTTTTAGAGTCCATTGCGAAATGGCACCCAGGATCCGACATTGACATACGGTACATGCCGCAACTCTTTAATCCGTCTGGTATTCCGATTGCCATGCTGTAATATCACCATACCTTGCCGCGTCCAAGTTATCCGCTAGCCTGCGGCTTCAATAAACAGGAAGGTAACCAGTTTGATTCATTGCACATCGCTTTGCAAAACATATGGCTCCACGTCCGCATTGGATGGAGTGAGCATGCATGTGCGCGAACATAAAACAACAGTAATTATGGGAGGATCCGGTTCCGGAAAAACGACGCTGTTGCGTCTGATCGCCGGTCTGGAACCCCCGACTTCAGGTGACATCCGGTATAAGGAAGAAGATTTTGTCCACATGCCGCGCAAGCGCCTGTATGAGCTGCGCGAATCCATGGGCATGGTCTTTCAGTACTCGGCCCTGCTCAATTCACTCAATGTTTACAACAATGTCGCCTTCACCCTGCACGAACACACCGACCTCGACGAGGATGTAATTCGCACCATCGTCACCATGAAGCTGGAGCAGGTGGGCTTGCGTAGCATGGGTTGCCTGATGCCATCCGAATTGTCCGGCGGCATGGCTAAGCGTGTGGCACTGGCCCGCGCCATCGCCATGGATCCGGCCATCGTGTTCTTTGATGAACCGACTTCCGGTCTGGACCCTATTTCCGCAGGAGTCATCATATCCCTGATTCATGACATGGCTGAAAAATCACACCGCACATCAGTCGTTGTCACCCATGATGTGGAAGCTGGATTATCCATTGCCGATCATGTGCTATTGCTATGGCAAGGGTGCGTCATCGCCGAAGGCAGTGCAGATGATATCCGGCATAGCACGGATGAGCGCGTCAGACAATTCATCGAAGGGCGCCCCGACGGACCTATCCCGTTCTCGCGCAGCACCACTTCGTATATTGACGATTTGCTGCATAAGCCCGGAACCGTAAGGTTAGCCCAGTGAATATCGCCGTTACAACATTTGGCCAACTGGGGCGACGTTCCCTGCGCATGTTGTCCTGGCTGGGAGATGCCACCACGCTTAGCTGTGCATCCCTCGGTTTGCTGGCAACGCGCCCATGGCAGGGGCGGCATATCATTATTCAGATGTTTAATATTGGCGTCGGGTCGCTGATGATTATTGCATTGACCGGCACCTTCACCGGCATGGTGCTGGCCCTTCAGGGCTATTACACCCTGGCAAAATTTGGCTCCGAATCCATGCTGGGTGCAGGCATTGCGCTGGCGATTATCCGCGAACTGGGGCCCGTACTGGGCGCTTTGATGCTGACCGCCCGCGCAGGATCGGCCATTACGGCGGAGATTGGTATTATGCGCGTCACCGAGCAGGTGGATGCCCTTGAGATGATGGCAGTCAACCCCCGCGCACGCATTATCATGCCGCGCATTATCGCCGCCACCTTGGCATTACCCCTGCTTATTGCCATCTTTGATCTCTTCGGCATGGCCTCGGGATACATCGTCGGCGTGCATCTTTTGGGCGTAAATCCGGGTGCCTTTATTGCCGAAATGCAAGCCAAGATTACGACGCACGACATCAATGCCGGCTGGATTAAAGCAGTCGGTTTCGGTTTTTTGGTTGGCGTTATCTGTACCTACATCGGCTACCGCGCCACGCCAACCACGGAAGGCGTTGGCAAGGCGACGACGCAGGCCGTTGTATTCTCATCGGTCGGCATCCTGGTGCTGGACTATATCCTTACCTCGTTTTTCCTGTGACAAATAACCCTGGAGCAAACCATGAGTGAATATAAACGTATCGAAATAGTCGTTGGAATCTTTGTATTCATTGGCATTGCGGGTATGTTTTACATGGCCTTGAAACTTGGAGAGGTTGGCGGGTTAGGCGCATCGGGTTACAATGTAACCGCTGATTTCGATAATATCGGTGGTATGCGCTCAGGTGCTGATATCATGATTGCCGGCGTGGTTGTAGGACGTGTGGCTGGTGTACGCCTGACCAAAGATGATCAGGCCGAGCTCACCCTGCACATTCATAATGGCATTAAACTGACAACGGACGTAATTGCCTCGATCCGCACCAAGGGCATTATCGGGGACCGTTTCATTCGCCTTTCCCAGGGAGCGGACGATACCTACCTGAAGAGTGGGGGTTCTATTGGGGAAACAGAATCAGCCATCAGCCTGGAAGACCTGGTAGCCAAATATATTTTCGACAGCAAATCTCAATAAGGGAGATCAATCATGTTAAAGACACTTCTATTCTCATTCACGCTGGCCATCGCCCTTCCTGCATTTGCCGTTGCTGAACCCGCGGTTCCAAACATAGTCAATACTCCGAAAATAGCCGTCGAAACCGCCGTGAATGGCGTGATTCATATACTGAAATCGCGACAAAACAAGAAAATCATTACGATAAAGGATCGCGAAGCCATCCATCAGGCCATAAAGGCTTACTTTGACTTCCACGAAATGGCGAAACGCTCACTGGGCAGGCCATGGAGGAAGATGGACAAGGCGCAGCGCGCTGAATTTGTGGGTATCTTCCGTGAACTGCTCGAACGTTCCTACGGTGATCGTTTGTCCGGATACCATGATCAAACCGTTGAGTACGGTAAAGTAAGAATCAAGGGCCGGGTGGCCATCGTTGATTCCGTTGTCGTTGACGCTGAAAAAAGAACGCCAGTGCGCTATCGGCTGGTACACAGAAGAACAGGATGGAAGATATATGATATCAAGGTGGAAGGTATCAGCATGGTTAGCACTTTCCGCTCCGACTTCGGACAGTCGGTCAGCCAAAACGGGATTAATGGCTTTATCACTGAGTTGAAGAGAAAAGTTGAAAAAATGCAGAAACAGGATCGAAGCTAGCCTGAACTAACTTACAACATCCATGCCGCGTAAATTAACTTCTGTTTTCGCCGCATGTCGGCGCATACTACTATTGCTCACCCTATGCTTCGTCATCCTTGGCGCGTGGCTGTATTGGCGTGCGCCACCGCTCGATACCATGAGGCCAGAGTTGGAAAGCATCCTTAAACAGCAACTGGATCTTCAGAAGCTGCATCTTGGGCATCTGTCATGGCGTTGGGCAGGATATACATGGCTACAGGCGGATGATGTCAGCTTTACCGGACGAGAAGGACAAATTCACGTTTCCAGGGCCAATCTGGTCATACGCCTCTCCACATGGGAGATGCTGACAGGCCGTCTGCGACCCCTCAGCATCAGCATACAACAGGGTGCCATTAGCCTGAATATCCCGCAACAGGCATGGACAGGAAAATGGGCTCTTTTATCCAGCAAACTCAACATGGAAGATACGGCTTTGAGCTTGACATATGGAACATTGAACGTCCGTTTTAAGCATCTCAATCTGCATATGGATGGCCCGGACCACAGGCTTTCCGTACAAATTCCCGGATCGAACCTTGATCTGACATGGAATAAATCCTTTGAACCCATGAGTTTGCGTGCCCGTTTCCATAATCTAGCCTGGCTTCCCGCACCATGGCGCATGCATTTGCGAGGGAAAGTTTCCGGAAAAATCGCCCTGCGACGTGACCCTGCGAAACAACTCTGGTATCTACAGGGATCGCTATCCTCCACCGATGGCGCACGAATCATGCAAGCACAAGGGCATCCATGGCTTGCTTTCAATAGTATTAAAATAAAAACGCGCCTGCATGCGAAAGAAAACATCTCCCATATAACCCTGCTTGAAATAGAGGGATTTAACTGGCGCTCGGGCGCCAATGCGCTGCATATGGCTGGCAAATGGCGGGATGGGGCGCTGCGCATGAAAATAGACTCGGGAACGATTCAGCTTCCGGTGCTCGCCGCATGGCTGAAACCACTGGGCAATACGGCATGGCAGCAATGGCTTGCAGGCATCCGGGAGGGAGAGATCCGGCAACTTAAAGGTGACATCACCGTCGCCCAGGCCAGGCCATGGCAAATTCCCAAAATCGAGCAGTGGGAACAAAGTCATTTCCACATGCATGCACGGATTCACGATGCCTCCATTCCTCTGGCAACGCCAAACGAACAACTCCGGCATCTACAGGCCATTGCCGATATAAATGAACAGGGCCTCCGGCTGAAGGTCAATCATGTGACGCTGCCACACAAGGCCGGAGAAATTCGTGGCACTGTGGCGGTGCATGACTGGCGGCACATCGTATTTAACATAAGCGGCAGCGGCAACGTAGACATCGCCCGCTATCAGGCATGGCGTGGTATCGATTTGTTGCCACAACTGGTATGGGGAAAATCCCCGGCCACAGCCCGTTTTTCATTACGCTGGTCCCTGTACGCGACAAATCCCCAACAGGGGACAGTGGAACTCACACCCAATACGGCATGGCAAGCTGACTTGATGGGCAGGCACATGCGTTTGTCAGGTGGCATATTACGCTGGGATGCCAAGGGCAATCTGAAGCTCGAATCCATGCATATCGAGCACGATATGTTCACGGGAACGCTAAACCTGGATATGCGTAAGGATCAAAAACATGCATGGCAACTGACAAAACTAACCCTGCAAACGACTGCTGACTTTGCAAAACTGGTGGATCGGTACCACATCCCGCTGGATGCGCCCGCAGGCAAGGTGAAGGCTCGTTTAACATTTGACCGCTCATGGCACCTGAAGCTGGATTTTCATGATGCTGCATGGCAACACTTGCTGGGTTCCAGCAAGACTGTCGGAGAGCCTTATCTTCTCGCCATGTCCGGCGAAAGCTCGGATCATGGTATCAAGGTGATGAACATTGAAAGCAGTGGTACCGCACCAACAATACGGGGCAGCGGGCTACTCGACAGTGATCGTTTAAGTCTGCGCTTGCGCACCATACAGGCACCCGCCTTTACCGGTAGTATCAATATCATGGACCCCTTTAACGATGCGCCACTGGAAATCAACATCCGCTCCGAATTCCTGGGTCGGGCGGCATTGCCGGATCGCATTCCAGGCACGCTTAAACTCACGGATATTTCCGCGGCCACCTCCAAAGCGTGGGTGTTACGGGGGTTCTTCAGCCGGATTCAATGGAATGCAGTGTCCATGCGCGGCGTCCATGTCCAGTTCGCCTCTTCGCAGCAGGGCGTCGGGTCGCTTAGGGCCGAACAGTTGAATGCGGCACAGCTTTCCGTCAGTAACGTACATGCCTTCTTCCGCCTTCCCGGTAACGGTGTGGTGGATATCCGGCAGCTTTCCGCAAAATTGCTCGGGCAAACACTTTTGCTTTCGGTCATACTATCGCCCGAATCCGGGAATGGCTTGCGCTGGAAAGGTTTCGCTAACGTCAGCGGCGACTTCAGTGAACTTATTCACCGGCTGGATGCCTCCCGGCTGTTCGCGGGTGGCACGATGCATGCGCTATGGTCTGGCGAAGGACTGCTTAACCCTAAACGCCCCTGGTGGAACGGGATGAAGGGAAGACTCAGACTTCGCTCCGATGATGGTCGCCTGCTGGTGAAAGACAGTACCATGACCAAACTGTTGGCGGCACTGAATCTAACCGACCTGCCTAAATTCCTGACCGGAAAACGCAAGGATATTTCCGGGAAAGGCATGTTTTACAAACGCCTGCAACTGGAAGCCACCGTCAATGGCGAAATAGCCCATATCAGGCAACTTGTCATACGCGCGTCGGCGCTGGATATGGCCGGAAGTGGTCAAATCAACCTTGCTAATGGCAAGGTCAACTTGTATATGGCCGTGCGACCACTCCAGAATCTCGATGCATTCCTGCGTATGATCCCACTGCTGCGCGATATTATCCTCGGACCGGCCAACAGTGTGTTCCGCAAGGTTTATCACGTCTATGGGCCGCTATATAACGCAAAGATCGAATCGGTTAGCCCGAAGGCTGCGGGCCTGCCTGAATCGGGATTGATCGAACGCCTGATCCACTTGCCTGGCAAATGGTTCGGCTCGGAAAAACCATTACAACAGACCAATCCTTAACCCCGGGAACTGGTATTATTTACTGCACATAGGACTGAATGTACAATTTATGTGGTCAGACGCTTAACCTGAACTATTCTTCGTGCCCTTCATGGTGAATCTTTGGTTCCGGCTATACCAGGTGGATTTAACCTGAACAAAGATTCCCCGCCGCCCTCTCGATACGCCTGACTGCATCTTCCAGCGTATCCTGGGAAACGGCATAGGAAAACCGCACATGGCCGGGACTGCCAAAGGCCGTGCCGGGGACCAGCGCCACGCCCGTTTCTTCCAGCAGCCATTCGCAGATGGCCACGTCGTCCGTCAGTTCAGTACCATTGGACGTTTGCTTACCTATCCAGGCGGAAACAGATGGAAAAACGTAAAAAGCGCCGTCCGGTTTGATGCAATGCATGCCGGGAATAGCGTTGATGGCATGGACCAGCCATCCCCGCCGTTTCTGGTATGTGCGCACCATGTCTTCCAATGCATCGGTGGGGCCGGTGAGGGCCGCTAGCGCAGCCTTCTGCGAGATAGACGACGGGTTGGAAGTGCTTTGCCCCTGAATTTTGGTCATGGCCTTGATAAGATGCGCGGGACCGGCGCAAAAACCGATACGCCAACCGGTCATGCAATAGGCTTTGGAAACGCCATTCAGGGTGATGGTCCGATCTTTCAAATCCGGATTGACCTCGGCAAAGGTGGCAAAGCGTTTGCCGTCGAATAGAATTTTTTCGTACATATCGTCCGTCGCCACGGCTACGTCGGGGTGTTTGCGGAGAGCTTCGCCCAATGCAGCCAGATCTCCAGCCGAATAAGCCATACCAGTCGGGTTGGATGGTGAATTGAGGAGCAATAGCCGTGTCCTGCCGGTGATAGCCGCTTCCAGTTGCTCCGCCGAGAGTTTGAAGTCGTTGTCCGCCGTCGTGTCCACAATCACCGGCACGCCTTCGGCCAGCAGCACCATATCTGGATAAGACACCCAGTACGGTGCGGAAATCACCACTTCGTCACCCGCATTGATCATGGCCTGAAGCATGTTAAAGATGCATTGCTTGCCACCGGTAGAAACCAGAATCTCCCCTGGTGTGTAATCGAGGTGATTATCCCGCTTGAATTTCTCGGCAATCACTTGTCGAAGCTCAGGGATTCCAGGCACTGCCGTATAGCGGGTGAATCCTTCGTCGATGGCTTTTTTGCCAGCTTCGCAAGCAGCTTTTGGTGTATCAAAATCTGGCTCACCCACCGATAATGAAATAATATCACGACCGGCGGCGCGTAATTCGGCGGCTTTGGCGGTGATAGCCAGCGTGGCCGATGGTTTTACTTGTTGAATACGATTGGATAATTTAATCATGGCGGTGATGCTGCCATGCGCCGTGTTCTGTTCAAGCATTGATGGTTTCTTCATCCGCCTCCGCTACAATGCGCTGACCTTAGGAGCTGTAAATAAATAACATGGCCGTTTATACGCCTGAATATGTACCAGATTGTCGTGATGCGATTGAATAAAATATGGTAACTACTCAGCACCCATCGTTTTGTCATTGCGAAGGAGCGAAAGCGACTGCGGCAATCTTGAATTTCGTGGAAATACGAGATTGCTTCGTCGTTCCTCCTCGCAATGACAGCCAATCCATAGGGGTGCTGAGTAGTTACAAAATATGAGATGTAGTTGTCTCTACATCGAATATTTTGTGATTGAGCAGCGCGTCAAGATGGTACATAGGCTGGATGGAGAAATGGCCATGTTATTTATTTACAAATCCTTAACCTGCACTATTCATGAATCGCCGTGATGATTGCGCAGAGCCTTTGTTTGCAACGGATTCTGAGGAAGGAGGTCGTAGCTGTGCATACGACCGACCGACGAAGGATTCGTTGCGGACAAAGGAGCCAGCAAGGGCGCGGCAGCATTTATGAATAGTGTAGGTTAATAACTTCTGGAGCGTCTGTTTGACTGATAACATCCGTGAGATTCCTTATAATTACACCTCCTATTCCGACCGGGAGATTGTGTTGCGTTTCCTTGGGCAAGAAGCCTGGGATAATTTGAACGTCCTGCGTGGCCAACGTAAAACGGGAAGAAGCGCACGCAAACTGTTCGAGATTCTGGGCGACGTGTGGGTGGTGTCGCGTAATGCCTTCCTCAAAGACGGATTGCTGAAAGAGAAAAAACGCCTGCGCGCCATGCAAACCTTGCATCAGGATCGTCTGGCGCGTATCGAAACAGCGGCAGACGGTAACGAGCGGGTGCTACGTATCGTCGGGAATACCCGCGAAATGTTAAATAAATTCAACGGCTGGTTTGCCGAGATACCGAGACAGCGCAAGCAGGCGCTGAAACTTTTTGCCCATTACACCCACCGCAACAACATCCATTTTGATGCGTACACGCTGACACACCATGCTACGGATGCCACCGACTGGCGGCAGGAATATCCCTTTTGCGTGATTACCCCGGATTCGCCGGATGAAATTCCTGGCCTGGTCACGGCGGTGCGCGAGCTGGGGATGACCATCATCCCGCGCGGCGGCGGTACCGGCCTGTGTGGCGGCTCCGTACCCCTGCATGCCGACACGGTTATGATTAACGTTGAGAAGCTGGATGCCATCGAACCGGTAGAGGTACGCGATATCGGCGGTAACGGTGAGGTGTATACCATTACGGCACAGGCAGGTGCGGTAACCGGCAAGGTCATGGAAGCATCCCGACCGCATGTGTTCGCAACTGATCCGACCAGCTTGTGGGCCTGTACTATCGGCGGCAATGTCGCTTCCAATGCGGGCGGCAAACATGCGGTGATCTGGGGTACCTGCGTGGATAACCTTCTCTCCTGGAAGATGGTAACACCGGACGGAAACTGGTTAATCGTGACTCGCATCAATCACAACATGGGCAGGATACCGGCTGACGGAGAAGCACAATTCAGTTTGTCCCGCTTTCAGCCGGACGGAATGACACCCCTAGGCAAAGCGGAAGCCATGACCATCCGTGGTTCCGTTTTTCGCCGCGAAGGATTGGGTAAGGATGTGACGCGCAAGGCGCTGGGCGGCTTGCCAGGTATCCAGAAAGAAGGCGTAGACGGATTCATTACCGAAGCAACTTTTGTGCTGCACGAGCCGTACACATACACGCAAACCGTATGTTGCGAATTCTTCGGCCAGGAATTGACGGCGGCAACGCGCGCCATGGTGAATATCAAGGAACATGTGGATGCATCTGATGGCTCACATCTGGAAGCACTGGAACATTTTGACGAGAAATACGTCAAAGCCATTGACTATGCGAGTAAATCAACCCGGCGGGAGCGTCCTCGCGTCGTATTGCTGATTGATGTTTCCGGCAACAACAAGCGCTCGGTAGCCAGGGTATGCTCGAATATTTGTCATATTGCTTCAACGGGTAACGGTGAAGGTTTTGTCGCCACTTCAGAAATGGACCGCAAGCGTTTCTGGGATGATCGCGGACGCATGGCGGCGATTGCAAAACATACGCGCGCCTTCAAACTCAATGAGGATGTTGTCATCCCTTTGCACCGTTTATCCGAGTACAATGATTTTATCGAACACCTTAATATTGAATATTCCATCAGAAACAAGATAGAAATCCTCGATAAGATTGAGTCCTACCTCAAGATAATCAGTCAACAGGTCACTGAAGACGATACTTTAAGTCTATCCGGTCTGGGGGTGGAAGACGACGGGTTCCTTGCCGATAAATTAGCGCGGTGCCGCCAATGCATCTCTTCGACGCGCCAATACTGGCAAGCCTGTCTGCATGGGTTGGACGCTCCGGCAGCCATGCTGGAACACCCCCTGGACGGTACCATGTACGATGCCGATGAAACACTGTTCAGCATGATTCAACGGGGGGGCTTACGCATTTCCTACCGACGCGAAGTGGAAGCCCCGCTGATGGATTTGTTACGCGGCCATGATGCATTGCGGCAGGGGGTACGCGAACAGCATCGGAAAACGCTATCTCGCCGTATTGTGATAGCGACGCACATGCACGCCGGCGATGGTAATGTACACACCAATGTGCCGGTCAACTCCAATGATTACGGCATGATGAAGCATGCGCATCATGTCGTTGAGCAGTTCATGACCAAGGCTGTTGAACTGGGAGGCGTGATATCCGGCGAACATGGCATCGGCATCACCAAGCTGGCATACATGCCACCCGAGCATCTTCAGGAAATGGCCGCATATAAGAAAAACGTGGATCCGGAAGGGCTATTCAACCGGGGCAAACTGCTGCCGGAGACCGACCTGACCTTCACTTATACGCCAAGCTTCAATTTGCTGGAGATGGAATCCGTCATTCTTGAGGCGGCAGACTTAACGGCTTTGTCCGAGGAGATATCGTCCTGCCTGCGTTGTGGCAAGTGCAAACCGGTATGCAATACGCATTTTCCGCGCGCCGCCATGCTGTACTCTCCGCGTAACAAAATTCAGGCGACCGGCGCCATCATCGAAGCTTTTTTGTATGAATCACAGACCAGCAGCGGCATTTCATTCGAGCAGTTTGCGGGCTTGAGGGATGTGGCCAATCACTGCACTCTTTGCCATAAGTGTGAAGCGCCGTGCCCTGTCAACATTGATTTCGGCATGGTGACCGAGCGCATGCGCGCGATTTTGAAGGACAAGGGGCAATCGCGATTCAATCTGGGCTCCAAGCTGTCGCTGCTGTTTCTGGTGACCAAAAATCCGGATGCGGTACGTCTGATGCGCAAGACGGTGATCGGCTGGGGCTATGCGGCGCATCGTCTCCTGCATCAGGTAGCAAGAACTGCGGGGCTTATCAAGAAGATTCCGGCGGCCAAGCGGAATATGTCCGGAATTCCGGCACAACTTATTAACTTCGTCGAACGCCCCTTACCCAAGCTCCCCATCACCACGGCGCGTTCCATGCTCGGCATCGATGGACGCAACAGAAACGAGATCCCGGTCCTGCGCGACCCGGACAAAGCCAATGACCGCGCCATCTTCTATTTTCCTGGTTGCGGCTCGGAACGGCTGTTTTCACAGGTTGGGCTCGCAACGCAGGCGATGTTGTTCGACCTCGGACTGAATGTGGTGCTTCCCCCCTCCTATTTGTGCTGCGGCTACCCTTCCACAGCCAGCGGCGACCATCAAAAAGGCGATCAAATCACCTACGATAATCGTGTGCTGTTCCATCGCATCAAAACTACGCTTTCCTATCTGGATTTCGAGGCGGTCATCGTTTCCTGTGGCACCTGCTACGATCAGTTAACTAAATATCAACTGAAACAAGTATTTCCAGATGCACCGCTGATGGATATTCACGAATATTTGATGACACAGAATATATCCGTACCGGATGTACAGGGTGCCCAGTACATGTACCACGAGCCTTGCCATACGCCACTGAAACGGCATGGCTCGGAGACGGTCATCGCTTCACTCCTGGGTTCGCCTTCTATCCAGTCTGCTGAATGCTGTGGCGAGGCGGGCACGCTGGCCGTGGCCCATCCTGCCATTGCTGGCAAGATTCGCGCTCGCAAGGAAGAAGAAATGAGCAAAGCCAAAGCGAAGCTGGCGCATGATACACCAGTCAAAATCCTGACGTCCTGTCCATCCTGCCTCCAGGGACTATCCCGGTTGGAAGGCGAAACGGATGTCGAAGCGGATTACATCGTCGTCGAACTCATCCGCCATCTGAAGGGTGAGGACTGGCAGCAACAGTTCATCGAACATGTGAAGCAGCGCGGTATCGAGCGCGTGCTAATGTGAAAATCCTGAACCACAGAGAGCACAGAGGGGGAAAATCCAGGTCCCTGTTCAGAGTCTCCATAAATGATGCCCTCGTAAAAAGTCCAAAAAGGCCGAAGTTTGTCATTGCGAGGAGCGTAGTGACGCGGCAATCTCGTTGTATATCAATGTGTCATAGATTGCCGCGCTACGCTCGCAATGACGACATTGGACTTTTTACGAGGGCATCATAAATGAGTCGTCATTATAATTTATCCTCATTTCCTCTGTGCTCTCTGTATCCTCTGTGGTGAAAAAAGAGGGGTAATCCGGTGAGAAGAATGGTTCACTTTACATTATTGGCGGTCATGTTGGTGCTGTCATCCTGCGCCACCACGCCACCGCGCCATGTCAACAACGGTTGTTCCATCTTCCGTGAAAAATCCGGCTGGTATGACGACGCCAAAGACTCCTTCGACAAATGGGGCGTTCCGGTGCATGTTCAGTTGGCCATTATCTGGCAGGAATCCCGCT
>CAZDWG010000001.1:20951-30346 GCA_964509005.1 uncultured Zetaproteobacteria bacterium | reverse complement strand
CTGGCGGGATGTGCGGCAAGGCGCGCGAGTGCGGGACTGGCCATAGCCAATTCAAGCGAGTGCAGCAGGATGGATATATGGAGGAAGTTCGGTGACAGCAAACGGCATCAAACAGATATCAAGTGGCGCCATCCAGCAGGGCTTGTTTTAAGTCCGGATCATCCGGTGCCGGACCAAGCCAGACGCCCAGCAAGGCTCGTTGGAAATCAACGCCTTCGATACGCCCTTTTCTTTTTTCATTCAGGGTGATAGCGGTCGAACCGTTGCCCAGAAAATCGAATGTATATTGATCACCCTCATGTATATCGCCAAACATTGCGTTGAATTTCTTGATCCGTGCTTTTAATCGCACCATTGCGCTGTCTGACAGCTCACCCTCAAAGGCGCTCGTCCACCCTGCGGCCAGTATGGCATGCCCTACACCGCCGCGAAGAAAATACATGCTGATCCGTTTTGGCTGCCTACTGGCAATAATCCGCTTCGCATCTTCTACCCTTACGGGCAGGTATAGCGCGCCGACATAAATATCGAAAAAGAATTTTGTCCGGATTCCCGCACCATTCAGAACAAGATTTTGCCCGTCCGCAAGCACATGATCCGGCACGACAACGCCTTTAATCGACATTGCCCACGCGGGATTGGCGGTCAACAGGAGCAATCCAAGAATAGCCCATCGTTTCAGCATGCTTTTTTTACTCCCGGATGACTCCTGAGCCTCTTCTTCAACATTATTTTCTGTCGGCATATTGAAAATTTCGGTATTGAGCCAGCGCCCATAACGGGAAGTACTTGTCGTAGCCGTGATATTTTAGATAAAATACGCGCGGGAATCCGGGGGCGGTAAAGGTCTCATCCTTCCACAAGCCATCATGTTGCTGACGTGCAAGCAAATACCGCGCACCGCGCTGAACCTCACGGCTTGCATGTTCGCCCGCGGCCATCAGAGCAAGCATGGCCCATGCGGTCTGGAACGAGGTGCTCATCTGGCCACGCCCGGCCAGCTCGGGATGTTCATAGGTATCGTTGCTTTCGCCCCAACCACCATCAGGATGCTGAACACTTTTTAGCCAGCACGCGGCGCGCCGGATCATTGCATCGCCGGGACTCACGCCAGCATCCACCAGGCCGATCAACACGGACCATGTACCATAAATATAGTTGCTTCCCCAGCGGCCAAACCATGCGCCATTTTCTTCCTGTTCGCGGCGCAAAAAGGCCAGACATGCATCCAGACGGGAACGATATTTCTCATCGTCACGGGCGAGACGGCCCAGCATAATGAGCAGACGGGCGCTGACATCACTGCTGGGCGGATCAAGCAAGGCGCCGTGGTCGGCGAAGGGAATGTGGTTGAGATAGGCAGAGGCGTTGTCCGAATCAAATGCGGCAAAACCACCATTTTTTGATTGCATACCGCAGGCCCAGTCCATGGCCCGCCGGATGGGTTCCTCGAAGCGTTCATCTTCAGCGCGATCCATGGCCCATGCCACCATGCCCGTATCATCCAGGTCAGGGTAAAAGCTGTTATTGAACTGGAATGCCCAGCCACCTCCGGCAAGGCCGGGATGAGTCTCACGCCAGTCACCCGGTTCATCCCGCAACTGCTGCGTCTTCAGCCAGTCCAGCGCCCGGGACGAAGCCGACACGGCTTCTTCCGAACCCGCCTCCTGCAAGGCAAGGCAGGCAATCGCGCTATCCCAGACAGGTGAATTGCAGGGCTGGCAATAAGCCGTATCCTCCTTGACGATCAACAAATCATGCAGCGCCTGCCTTGCCTGAATATAGGGCGGATGATCCGCCGTATAACCCAGATGATTCAGTGCCTCATAGGCATTGACCATAGCCGGGAAGATGGCGCCCAGGCCACCGTTATCCAGACGTTCCAGTATCCAGTTTCGCGCTTTGTTCAGTGCGTATTTGCGCAACCGGGAAGGAATCAGCGGCTCGAAGACACGTACTGACCGCTCCGCGTACAGGAACAGGCGGTTCAACCCCGAACGAACCGGGAAGTAGCCTCTTTCCTGCTCCGGCGGAGTGGTAAACAGTTCGCGGATATCGACCCCGCCGGGATTCCTGGCTTTAACACGCAGGGTGTAAAGAATCAGCAAGGGGATCATGACCGTACGCGACCAATAGGAAATTTTGCTGATATGAAACGGGAACCAGCGTGGCAGCAGCATGATCTCAACCGGCATGAATGGCACGGCGCTCCATGGAATTTGGCCATATTTAGCCAACTCAATGCGTGTAAACACGTTGCACCTTGCCGCACCGCCCTGTGCCAGGATAAAGCGCCGCGCTTGCCTCATATGCGACGCCCCGGACGCATCACCCGCCAGCTTCAGCGCATAGTAAACCTTCACCGAACAACTGATCTCCGCCTCACCCCCCAGATAAAGAGGCCATCCCCCATCGTGCCCCTGATGTGCGCGCAGATAGTGGGCGAGTTTGGCCTGTAGGGTTTCATCCACTTCATCCGTAAAGTGCATCATCAGGATATATTCGGCGGGAATGGTGCAGTCTGCCTCCAACTCGAAGCTCCAGTAACCCTGATCATGCTGAAGCGCCAACAGGGTATGAGTAGCCTGCTCCACGGCATCATCCAGTAACCCATTGAAGCCGCGCAATGCCGCATCCTTATTGAAGGACATGACATCCTCCTGCCTGGTCGAACGCATGAATCGAATTCCGTGTTGCATATACCTCTCCTGACACATCGCCCCGCCGCAAGCATGGCCATCATTTTGCATTAACATTGCTTGTACGCGCCTTTCCATAAGCATACCGGATCGTAAGATCGGAATTTTCGGATACGGTGCTTGTTACGGTATGGGCGACTCAAAGTTTTTCCGCTTACGCAATCATCGCCGTTATTTCCCCGGCATTGATCCGCTACCCCCGCCCTCATCGCCCAGCGTATCGTCTCCAAAATCAATGTCCGGGGATTCAGGCGGATTGCCGTCGTAAATCAGGAACGTGCGGTGCTGCATCCATGCCTCACGCGTAAACACATAGGGATCAAGCGCCGATTCGTTGACGAAACGGATGGCGTCCGAAGCCCGGCTACGCGCATCCACGGCGCCGAGTACGGACAGGGGAATCATCACGGCAGATGAGGCGACATAGCTGACATAAAACAATGCGTTGGTCAGGGTGCTGACAACGATGTCGGGCGTGTTCCGCACGGTATCGGGTCCCAACAACGGCAATACGAGATAGGCACCGGGAGGAGCGCCCCAAACAGCCAGCGTCTGCCCGAAGTCCTCCTTGTGTTTTGTCAGCCCCATGGATGTTGCGGGATCGAACAACCCGCCGATGCCCAGCGTGGTGTTCACCAGAAAACGGCCAAAATCAGAGAACCCCTGCTTCCCCTTACCCTGGAGGAAATCGTTCAGAACCGTTTCAAAATACTGCGTATTATCGAAAAAATTGGACACGATAATCCGCCCCTTCCTGGGCGTTATCGCCACATAACCGTTCGACAGCGGTTTGAGGATGGCGTGGTCTACCATATTATTGAACTTGTATACCACCCGGTTGACCTTCTCGAGAGGATCATAGACTTGCCCTCCGGGCACACTGGCGCAACCACCCAGCAGGGCGGCAACCAACACCAGCGCGGTCAGCCTATTGATATTGCGCAATTCTTCTCTTCAGTGAGGATGAAGGCGCATCATGTAACTTCCGATCTGAACGATCCGCCGTAAGGGAATACTCATGTCTGTTCCTCATTTGTCTGGTAATGTTCATGCACAAGCCGACCATACCCGCGAAGCGCAACCCGCAGGACGGGTGGATTGCCGTATAGTATAACCATCAACCTTGCCGAAAACTTGCCGGAAGCTTACCGATTGGTCAGTCAGCAAGCAAGCAACTCAGGCCGGCGATGGAAACAACATCTCTACCCGAAGCCCAGGCTGGTTATCCATCAACAGCAGGCGTGCGCCATGAAAGTTAGCTACGGCCTTGACCAGACTCAGACCCAGGCCATTGCCGGATGTGCTGCGGGCGCTGTCCAGACGGACGAAGCGTTCCAACACCTTGTCCCGCTGACTGGCGGGAATACCAGGGCCGTTGTCACAAACCGCCAGACAGATATCGTTTTGACGGCGGCGTAGCATCAAGTCAATATTGCCACCCGCTGGCGTGTATTTCATTGCATTTTCCAACAGATTGCTCAATGCCTCACTGATCAGGTGGCGGTTTCCCGCAAGCGTGATGCCGGATTCGATATCCAGTAACAGATTTAAGCCCTGGGTGTCAGCCTGATCCTGGTAAAGCCCGCCCATGCTTTCGGCAAGCTCGGACAAGTCGAAGGCCCCCTGCTCACCGCAATAACCGCCAGCCTCGGCCTGGGCGATTTCCAGCAAGGCATTGAAGGTGAACAGCAGTTCGTTGGCATCGTCCAGCGTTTCCCGGATGGTATCGCGGTACTCTTCCGGGCTGCGGGGATCCAGTAGCGTAACCTCCAGGCGATTTTGTAGCCTCGAAAGCGGTCTCCGCAAATCATGGGCCACATTGTCGCTCACCTGACGCAGACCGGTCATCAACTGATCGATTCTGTCCAGCATGGCATTGAGGCGGCCAGCCAGTTCATCGAATTCATCATTTCGGTCCGTAATGGGTATACGGCGGCCCAAATCGCCACCCATGATCGCACCAGCGGTGGAGCTGATTG
Organism: uncultured Zetaproteobacteria bacterium; assembly: GCA_964509005.1. Lineage (GTDB taxonomy): Bacteria > Pseudomonadota > Zetaproteobacteria > Mariprofundales > Mariprofundaceae > JAUZQZ01. The sequence goes on along the minus strand of CAZDWG010000001.1, from coordinate 25,668 downwards.
CATTGATCCGCTGTAGCACCGCGCGGCCCAGGAACAAGCCCATGGTCAGGGCCAGAATGATGGAACCCGCAAGGATAAGCCCCATCATCAGCAGCGTGTACTCCTGCATATCCTCGGCGCCCCGAACACTATGGGCAATCAACAGACGCCCGCCATCGGCCATGCGCACGCCAATCATGGGCCAGTATGCGTCCTGATCAGGGCTTCCCGGGTGCTCCGCATGGCCGGTAATGAGTTTGCCTTCAACCCAGACATTACGCACCTTGCCGTCCGCCCTGAAGCCGTGAGGCCATGCATGAAGATTGCCAGCCAAACGCACTCCAGACGGAGAAAGCAGCAGGTAATATGCCTTGTTTTTCCCCACGTTATGGCTACGGGCTTCAATAACCTTCCTCAAAACCTCGCGCCCGCGTTTGTGTTCCAGCTTCTTCAAATTTTTCATTTCATAATCGAGGCCCGAGATAAGCTGGCCGTTGACGTAATGACTGGTTGTCCAGTACAGCAGGCTCAGCGCCATGCCGATGAGCAATGCGTAGAACAGTGCATAACGCAATGACAGCCGAACCGCGCCAGTATGAAGCAGTTTGGTGTTCCGCCCCATAAGTCCGTTTCCCTTCAGAGCCCCGAACGGGTCAAGCAAGACGAAGGTCCTTATGGGGCACTAGCATGGAATTATTCATGAATCGCCCAAGCGATACCCGGCCCCCCTGACCGTGTGTAACAGAGGCATATCGAAATCCTTGTCTATCTTGCCGCGCAAACGTGATATCTGAGTGTCGATCACATTCGTTTGAGGGTCAAAATGAAAATCCCACACATGTTCCAGCAACATGGTGCGGGTTACGACCTGATTTGCATGACGCATCAGATATTCCAGCAGGCGAAACTCCCGGGGTTGCAGGCGGATCATCTTGCCCGAACGGGTAACCCTGTGCGTGAGCAGGTTCAACTCCAGGTCGGCAAGCTGCAATTCGCTTTGAACCTCCGGTGCCCAGCCTCTACGCACCAGCGCATCAAGACGAGCCAGCAATTCCGAAAAAGCATAGGGCTTGGCAAGATAATCGTCACTCCCGGTACGCAACCCAAGCACCCGATCATCCACGCCTCCCATGGCGCTCAACACCAACACGGGCGTGTTCCTGCCATCGGCGCGCAGCATGCGGATAATGGAAAGCCCATCCCGCTTGGGCAACATGCGGTCCACAATCAACACGTCATAATTTCCGCTCAGGGCCATATGAAGTCCATCCTCGCCATCCGCGGCATGATCAACGACATGGCCGCTCTCCGTAAGCCCTGTCACGAGATAAGCCGCAGCCTCGCTGTCATCTTCAATCAGCAGCATGCGCATACTATTCTCCCGCTTCCCGGTTCATTTCGCTTTCTCAATCCGATCCACGAAACTCAACAATTGGTCGGCCAGCTTGATGGTTTGCACCGGTCTGTGTTCTTTCTCAATTTCTCTGATTAAACGGCCGCCCTGCATGACCAGCGTCTTATTACGAAAATCTTCGATTAAATCCTTGCTAACCCGTCGCCATGTGTTAGCCAGGTCAGCGCGACGAACATCCAATAATTCAGCATTGACCTGAGGATCTTCCTTGTTCAATAACAACAGATCCCGCCCCAGATAACCCATCCATGCGATATCGCGTTTTCTAAGCGTTGAATAATCTGTAAAACGTATGGTGGAAGCACTTAACTGATTGGCCGCGATAGCCGCCCCGACCCATGCATGATGTCTCAGATCAATGGCGATGACGCGCAGCCATGAATATGCCATGACCAGTTCGCGCGAACGACGTTCATTGAACGGAAGCACGCCCATATGGTGATGCAGGCCTGCCAGTTCATGTTGAATTTTTCGATACAGTTTTCGCGTCGCGGGCGCGTTCTTGGTAAGGGCTGCCTGCACAAGACCTTCGGCATGACTTTTCATGGAAACCAGAATTGAAGGACTATCCTCCGGAACCTCCGACGCAAACGACGGCGGAGGCTGGAATACAGATGTCGCCAGCAATATAATGAAATACAGAAACCCGCGAAATGTTGTCATGGCACGCAAACCTTTAGTGTCCTGTCCCATAAAAAAGCACACCATCATCCATGACAAAACCCTCCGTCCGGCGCCTTGGGCCGCGATGGTGGCGATGCCTCGAGTTCATCCACGACCTTGACGATGTCAGCCATCAGCATATCGGCCATATCACGTGAAAAACCTTCACGTACGACGATACGCAATACGGCAACCTCACTGGCATCGGGTGGCATGGTGTACGCGGGCACCTGCCAGCCACGGATGCGCAGGCGCTCGGAGACGTCATATACCGAATAGCGCGAGGCATCCTTAAGGCGGAAAGCAAATACTGGAATCGTACCGCCGTCACTCAACAGTTCGAATGGGCCAAGCTCAGCGATACGTCTGGACAGATCCGTGGCTGTATCGCGCAGGATGGACATGATGCGGGTGTAGCCTTCACGCCCGAGACGCAGAAAGTTGTAATACTGTCCGACGATCTGATTTCCGGGGCGGGAGAAGTTGAGGGTGAAGGTCGGCATGTCGCCACCCAGATAATTAACGTGAAAGATCAGTTCCTCGGGCAAATGCTGGTGGTCGCGCCACACCGCCCAGCCAACACCGGGGTAAACCAGACCATATTTATGACCGGACACATTGATGGAAACAACATTGGGCAGGCGGAAATCCCAGCGCAGATCCGGATGGATGAAGGGCGCGACAAAACCGCCACTGGCCGCGTCAATATGCAGGGGTACGACCAGACCATGGGTAGCATTATGGCTGACTACGGCATCATGGATGGCTTCGACCGGTTCGAACTCACCGGTAAAGGTGGTGCCAAGAATAGCGACTACACCAATGGTATTTTCATCAATACGGGCAACAACCTCTTCGGGTTCAATGACATAATGCCCCTCACGCATCGGAATGTAGCGCGGTTCAACCTCCCAGTAACGGCAGAACTTTTCCCACACCACTTGTACATTGGAACCGAGAATTAAATTGGGTCGGTCGGTGGAAATACCGGCGGCTTCCCCGCGCTTGCGCCAGTTCCACTTCAACGCCATCCCGGCAAGCATCACCGCCTCGCTGGAACCGATTGCGGATACACCCATGGCCTCCGCATCCTCGGGCACGTTGAACAGGCGCGCCACCATATTCACGCAGCGCGTCTCAATCTCCGCCGTCTGCGGATACTCATCCTTGTCGATCATATTCTTGTCAAACGTCTCGCTCATGAGTCGTTCGGCTTCGGGCTCCATCCAGGTGGTTACGAAGGTGGCCAGATTGAGGCGCGCATTACCATCAAGCATCAATTCATCGTGAATCATGCGGTAAGCCGTCTCGGGCGACATTTCCCTCTCGGGTAAGGTGTACCTGGGCACAGGCTCCGTCATGGCGCGCGAGCCATAAGCCGGATTGAGTGCGAATTCGGGACATAGTTTTTTAACCATCGTGATTACTCCTTATTGATGGCGACCCATGCAGGGCGGCGCCAGTGATATAGTAGTTGCGGCGCAAGTAACATGACCGCCAGCGTGGCAAGCATGGACAATGCATAAGTCACTGCACCAATATCCGTACCGGGTGGCAGAAAACCGATAAGAAAACAGGCAAAGGTCGTGGCAAAACCGATACCCGCAACCAACCACAACCCCCAGGTGCGTCCGCCGGGAACCCGATAAGGCCGTACCGTGTCGGCATGTGTATAGCGCAAGCGAATGGCGGCGGCAAACAGCGCCAGATACATGACGGCGTAGAGAATAACCGCTGCCGACGTAAGCAGCAGAAAAGCACTATCCACGGAGGGTACGACAAGAAAGACCAAAGCCACGCTACTCATCAGGATGGCCTGTACCATCAGCAGGTTGCGCGGCACACCACGGCTGTTCGTCGCCTGTAGCACGGGTGGCAAATTGCCGGCACACCCGGCTGCCCACAAACCCTTGATCGGACCTACCACCCAGGTACTCACCTGCCCTGCGGCCCCCAGCGCGACCAGCAGCGCGACGGGCGGCAACAGGTAAGCCAAATGCCAGGTGTTAAGCAACACCTGTAATGCCTGCACACTGCCGGAAACCAGGTTCAGTTGATCCCTGGATACCACGGCTGCCACCGCCAGCCCGCCGAGGAGTGTCAACACGAAGCCGAGGAGGGCGGCGGCGAACACGGCAATGGGGTAATTGCGCCGCACATTGCGCACCTCCCTGGCATGACTGGCCGAAACCTCAATGCCGACTACGCCAAAAATAAAACTCAGAAACAATACCAAGCTCTGTCTGGCATCATTCAACGGCAACCAGTTATCCGCTGTTATCGTTAGGTTCAAATGCAGCGGATGCCCCTGCGCAACGTAGAGCAGCGCCAGACCAACCAGCAAGACCGTAGGCAACAGCACACCGGCGCCAAGGCACACGCTGGAAATCAGGCCGTAAGCGCGCATACCGCGCAAATTTAACAGCGTAGCTGTCCAGTATACCACGAGAATAACCGTAACGATAAAAATGCGGGAACCGGCCAGTGCCGGGTTGATCGCGTAAGCCAGACTCGCCGCCACATAGGAAAGGATTGAGGTGATACCGAACAGGCTTTGCACCCACTGTAGCCATACGGCGGTGAGCCCCCAGCGCGTGCCGAACGCTTCTTCGACCCAGTGAAAAACGCCGTTCTTCGGCCAGGCAGTGGCAAGCTCCGCCG
>CAZDWG010000001.1:0-20851 GCA_964509005.1 uncultured Zetaproteobacteria bacterium | reverse complement strand
CCGCCGTCATCAGCGTCAGCGTCACCACACCAATACGATGCGTCGGCTCGGCATGGTGCAACAATGGTTTGTTCGTGGATCCTACAACGCCACAACTGTCGATGGTGTTAGCCACAGTCTCCGACTCCCTGCCTACGCGATCATACCGCTTTCCTTTTTCAATCTGGGTTATTCTGAATAATCCAGATTGAAAAAGGAAAGGCTGACAGTATCGAGAAATATTGCCAGCCTCCCCCCGTATGCTCACGATTTAACTAACCATTTCTTTTGAACCAGCCTTTCACCTCGCGCCACCAGGATGTTATATCGCCCCTGGAATTTTCCATAATGGACTTAATATCCTTTTTGTTTTTATGCGCATCAATCTTCGACGTCAGGCCATCAATCTTCCTGATAAGTCTACCCGCTTCCTTGCTGTGAATATTGCCACTGATTTTTTCGTAAGCCTTCAGATCCTTCGAGGCTTCTTTCAGCGTCGCGTAGGCATTCCTGTAGTGTTTCCTGGACATTTCGGATTGGGCTAAATATAAATTATCCGAGGCATCAGCCAAAGGCAGCGGCACTGTCACGGAACTAAGCACCACCCCATCGGTTTGGATTTCCATCAAAGCCTTGTCCGCATTTACCATTTTATTGGCTTTTACATCGGCCTTCGCAATATTGAGCATGCGGCCAGCCAGCAACGTATCCAGCGTTGCCGTCATTCTATGCGACATGGAAAAATCCTCTTCCGGCCTCGCTGATGACCTGCGATGGTGATGGTGTGGAATACCTTGCTCCTCTTGGCCTGGATAACAGGCGTGACGACACTTTCCGAACTTTTATAATTCAGACTGGCTGATTTGATGTTCGTCGTAACCTTGTATTTGGGTACGGCGCTCTTGATGATTCGAATCAACTTGATTCCCTGATCGATCTGCTTGAGGGCTTTACTTTTCTTCTTGTCGACAACGGCAAGCTGAGCCTGCTCGGTATGATAAAAGAACGCGGGCAGCCGCCAGAGAGACAGCCTATTTTTCCCGATTGGCTAGTGTTGAAAGTGCTTTGATATTCGTAGAACTTGTGATTCCCGGCTTTTCTCTCGCTCGCGCATTGATGCCAAAAACAAAGACCGTGGCGCAAATAGCTACGAAACTGACAATTGATGTCATACATTTTCTTCTCATATTACATACTCCTTTGATTTCGAATTACAAATATTTATGCTTCAGGATAAAGATATTTGTATTTGGAAACGAATATTGAGCAGTCTGGATGAATCTATCCTTAATCCAAGTTTGCCATTTGGTCATGTTCAAACCATTGTCTGCGTATGCACCCTTACGTATAAGAAATAAGGCTATGAACCGGGACACCCTGCAACTGGCTGCGCCCGTTCAGGAACGCCAGCTCAACGACAAACAGACAGGCAGCGACCTCCGCGCCCAAGTGATGAATTAACTCGACGGTTGCGCGCATCGTGCCTCCGGTTGCCAGTAAATCATCCACGATAACGACCCTGTGCCCGGAACTCACCGCGTCACGATGAATTTCCAGCCTGTCCACGCCGTATTCCAATTCGTAATCCACGCCATGCACGGCCGCCGGTAATTTGCCGGGTTTGCGCACGGGAATCAGCCCCAGCCCTACTTGCTGGGCCAGTGCCGCGCCAAATATAAATCCGCGCGACTCAATGCCAACGATGGCATCAATATGGCTCGGCATCTGGCAGGCAATCCCGGAAATGGAAGCCGCGAAGGCATCGCCATCCGCCAGCAAGGGAGTGATATCCTTGAATGTTATGCCAGGTTTGGGAAAATCGGGAATATCGCGGATATAATCTCGCAAATTGATTGCTGTACTGGAAGTCATCATACCTCCTCGAAATGAACATTTTGTTGGTGAATAATGTGACGTAACTTCTGCAACGCGCCCACCTGAATCTGACGGATACGCTCTCGCGTTACCCCCATATGGCGGCCAATAGCCTCCAGTGTCCATGAATCGTTGCGGGGATTCAGACCATAGCGCAAATAGATTACGTTCCGTTCCTTATCCGTCAACTGCGCCAACCATGAATGGAGCATATCCGTACGGATAACTTCTTCCAGATGATCACCCGGCTTCTCAGCCTCTTCATCCTCGGTAACATCATACAGCGTGAAGTCTCCATCTTCATGCAGTAATTCATCGGCGCTTTCCGTATATTGATGCGCACCCTGCAAAGCCTGAATGCGTTCCGGCGTTTTCCCCAGATACTCAGCAATCTCCTTGTCCGTCGGCTCTCGTTCCAGCTCCGTACGCAGAGTGTTGGCGGTACGCATAATCACATTAAACTCCTTGCCGATGTGTACCGGCAGGCGAATGGTTCGTACCTGATTCATGATGCCGCGTTCCACCGATTGCCTGATCCACCATGTAGCATACGTAGAAAAGCGGCATCCATGCGCTTCATCGAACTTCTCAGCGGCCCGCATCAAGCCGATGTTACCTTCTTCAATCATATCCGAAAGCAGCATGCCACGATTCATATAGCGCCTGGCAATCTTGACGACGAGCCGCAGATTTGCATTAATCATCTTTTTCCGGGCCTCTTCGCTGCCCTTGGCAATAGCCCGGGCAACCTCGATTTCCTGTTCGGCGGTCAGCAAATCATAGCGCGATATTTCGCGCATATACAACGTCATGGGATCAACACTATGGCGTTTAGCCACCATCAAATACTCCTGAGAAAGCGTTTACATCACGGCAACGAATCATGCAGGCCATCCATCGGAATGTCATCTTCGTGGCAGATAGGCCAGAGGGTTCACGGGCGTTGGCCCCCGGCGCACCTCGAAATGCAAATGCGGCCCCGTCGCCCGTCCCGTTTGTCCGACGCGGGCTATGATGTCACCGCGTTTCACATGCTTGCCCCGGCGTACAAGATTGATCTGGTTATGCGCATAGGCTGTAAACATATCATGCCTGTGACGAATGATAATCAAATTACCGTATCCCGCGAGCCTGTGGCTGGAATACACGACCTTGCCACTGGCTGCTGCCCGTACGGGCGTACCTTCGGGGGCGGCAATATCTATACCATCATGTGATCTCCCGTGCCTCCTGCCGAACCTGCTGGTCACTTTCCCCCGTACCGGCCAGTGTAAACGGGCGAGACTGCGGTGCTTAACCCTGGATTTGCGTTCATGTCTCCGGGATTTCACGACGCGGTGACGGAATGTTTTTTTGCCGCTTACAACGCCCTCCCGTCTTTTAGGCAGGGGGATATAGCTTGGGCGCGGTGCGATGCCCTTCAGGTAGAATTGCTGGCCTGTATAAATGGTGTAGGGGTAATGGATATGATTGCGTCGGGCCAATGTACGGTAATTCATGCCATACCGCTTACTGATACTATATAGCGTATCCCCCGGCTTCACCTGATAAACTGCTTTGCCCTCGCTCACGGACACAGGCGGAAACACAGTCCTGTAACAGGCGGACAACGTTAGCAGAGACAAAATGCAAAGGAATTTAATCCGCACGATTCATATCACCGTCTTTATATTGTCGGTAGTGACCACAACATCACAAAACCCGCAATAACCAGCACTGCTATGGCAACCGTCATGATCTCAAAATGCCTCTCCACCAATGCTCGCAAACGTTCACCACCCCATTGCAACAAGCCGCCTTCGATAAAAAATCGGGCGCCACGGGAAATAAATGTTGCCGCGATGAATCCGGGAAACGGCAGTCCGAATGCACCGGCGGCGATGGTGACCACCTTGAATGGAACAGGAGAAAACCCTGCTATCAATACCACCCATAACCCATACTCGCCAAACAATGCTTGCACATGGTTGAATTGCCCCATCGCGCCATACATCTCAAGCAGGGGACGGGCCACGCTCACAAACAGCAGCATACCGATAGCATAACCGATACAAGCGCCCATGGCTGATCCCGTGGTAGCCAGCAAGGCCAAACGCATGCCCAGTTCGGGCCGTCCCAACGCCAGGGCAACCAGCAGGATGTCCGGAGGAATGGGAAAGATACTGGCTTCAATCACCGCAATAAAGAACAGCGCAATCTGTGCCTGAGGGTGATCCGCCCAGGACAGGGTCCAGTGATAGCATCGTCTGAGCCAGACGGGTTTCAGAATGTTAAGTCTAGCCTGCATTATTCATGAATCGCCGCGATGATTGCGCCGGGCCTTTGTTCGCTGGCGGATTCCAAGGAAGGAGACCGTAGCCATGCATACGAACGACCGACGAGGGATTCGGTGCGGACAAAGGAACAAGCAAGGGCGCGGCAGTATTTGTGAATCATGCAGGCTAGGTGAGATATCACGCTCCATGGTAACGCCTCGGATTCCCCGGTTTTTTGTTTCATGGCAAGACGCGAGACGCGCAGAACCGGAGCATATGGGACGTTACCCATGGACAAGCGGCACAAAAGTGCATGCATCAAAATATTCTTCGGACCATTGGCCTCCAAGTTTGCGGAAGCGGACAAGCACATGCGCTCCCCGGCACCCTATCGGCATCACCAGCACCCCTCCCTCTCGCAATTGGCGCAGCCATGCCTCCGGCACCTTGCCGCTTCCGGCAGCGGCAAGCATGGCATCAAACGGTGCATATTCTTCCCAGCCTTCCGTACCGTCACCGCATTTCAGCATGACATTGGCATGCCGTGCCAAACGCAGATTGTGACGGGCGCGCTCATGCAGCGACGGGATACGCTCAATACTATAGACCCGCCGACACAAGCGGGACAATACCGCTGTTTGGTAGCCGCAACCCGTACCAATTTCCAGCACCCGTTCATGCCCTTTAAGGGCCAACAGTTGGGACATTTTTCCCACCATATAGGGTTGTGAGATTGTTTGCCCCTCACCGATGGGCAATGATGAATCCTGATAGGCATGGCTGGCAAGCGCCGCATTGACAAAGATATGGCGCGGAACTGCGGCCATCGCATCAAGAACACGAGAATCCGTTATGCCGCGCGTAGTGAGTTGCTCCGCAATCATGCGCCGACGCGACCGCTCAAAGGCAAAGCCCACACCACGCCGCTCCATCATTGAACTGGCATGGAGTGGGCCTTAGCCTGCATTATTTATCAATGCTGTCAGGCACTGGAAACGAATAAATCATCGCATCCGGTGCGTTACAAAAATGGTCGGGACGGCCGGATTTGAACCGGCGGCCACCAGTCCCCCAGACTGGTGCGCTACCAGGCTGCGCTACGTCCCGTATATATACCACCGTCAGGGCTGGTCATTCAGCAGTTGATGAATGGAAGCAAGCTCCTTCCTGATGCTTTGCAATGTATCCTGTACCGAATTTTGCTCTACCAGTTTATCAATGTCACCATGAATCAGGCGTTTTTTAGCACCTTTGATGGTAAAGTTCAAACTATAAAGAAGATGTTTGATCTGTAAAATCGCGTAAATATCCCGTTGGCGGTAAAAGCGCCGGTTACCACTTTTCTTGACCGGTTTGATATGACGAAATTCCGTCTCCCAATATCGCAATACATGCGGTTCAATATCACAAAAATCGCTAACTTCCCGGATGGAAAAAAACAGCTTGCCAGGTATGTCAGGAACCGGGATGCCTGCATTACGGAGAGCCTGAACCTGGACATCCATTAACCCTTACCAAGCACCTTCTTTTTCAAAAGCTGACTTGCGTGAAAAGTAACAACCCGACGGGAAGAAATAGTGAGCTCATCTCCCGTCCTGGGATTTCGGCCCCGGCGAGGGTGCTTGTTGCGCACCTTAAAATGCCCAAATCCTGAAATTTTGACATCTTCACCCCGCTCCAATGCCTTACGAACATCCTCCAGAACCTGGTCAACAATCTGGCCGGACTCTTTTTTGGAAAGACCGACATACTCGTGTATCACCTTGGCAATTTCAGCTTTTGTCACTCCCGCTCCCTCCCAATCATTATGACACAGCGCAGGCTGCTAAACTCTCACGAGATTAACCGGAACACCCTGTTATGTCAAAGATTTCAGGACTGAGGAGAAAACATTATATGGAACTGTTTCACAAAAGAATCGAATTCTTCCCGCGGCAAGGCATTAATACCAGCAGCGGCTTTTCGGCCACCGCCCGTTGAAAATCGTCGGCACAAATCATCGGCGCCATATTTCCCGCCCAGGGGCGCCCGCACACTAATACGATAGGTCTCACGCTTTTCCTTATCCGTGAACAGCATAGCGATGGCATGTGCTCGGCCCGGGTGCGCACGTGCCAATTCATTACTGAATACACCAGAAACCCGCCTGCTCCATGCTCTGTCCGGTAACACGAACAGGGCTATATGGGCATCCTCGAATTCCGACTGAATCCCACGGGCCTGGTCGATATCATGATCCATACCTTCCTTTAGCACGGCAAAGGCGTCGTCTGCTTCAATAAATTCAAACGGGTTCAAAAAGGGTTTCATCCGCCAATACAGCCTGGATGGATGAAAATAGAGATCATCAACCGTCATGCCATAACCATTGTAATTCAGGCATTCACCCAGATGACGCAAGTGTTGCAATTGGGCCGACCCGAGATTGAGTGGCGCGGCAGCCTGGATGGCAACATCGTGAAGGTTATCGCCAAAGGCCGCCACAATAGCCCATGGAAGAAATATACCTTGCAAGTGCTGATTCACCAGCAGGCTGGTACACACATCCGTGGCGGTATTGATATGCGCTCGCAAATTTGGGTGCTCGGGGATAGTGCCGGAAAAGTGATGGTCAAACCACCGCACCTTTACGCCTTTATCGAGCAGACGTAACAGCGGCCCTCGATTGCAATCCAGTGAAATATCCAGCACACAGACAGTATCGTTTTCATTGGCGTTCTCATTGGCGTTTTCATCGGCGCTCTCGTTAGCGCCCTTTCCGGCGGAGACATGCCGCAACAGATCAATATCCCGTTTAACGCCGGTAATCAACTCGGATTCAACCGGGTAAGCCAAACGCCACTGATGCAGCGCGCACAAACCATCCGCATCGCCGTTAAATACATCAAATTGCGTCACAGGCTAGGCGGGAATATCCGTCTCAATCAGTTCAACAAGACCCTGTCCAATATCCAGCATCATATCAGCATCCTCGGCCTCAACCATGATGCGTAGCTTGGGCTCGGTACCGGACATACGCACGCTCAGCCGCCCCTTTCCATTGAGCCGCCCTTCCGCCGCTTTCATTGCTTGTTGTACCCGGGGCTGTTTTATGACATCCATACGCCGGGGCAGTAGGATATTCCATAATTTCTGAGGGTATAGCTGCATACCGGAAGCCAGCTCAGACAAGGGCTTTTCCTGGTCGCGCATGGCCGAGATCAGTTGCAAGGCGGTCAACAAACCATCACCCGTTGTATTGCAGTCCAGCATAATAATATGGCCGGATTGCTCACCACCCAGATTACATCCCTCATCACGCATCATTTCCAACACGTAGCGGTCTCCTACCCTGGCCCGATGCATACCAAGACCCAGCCCGTGGAGATAATGCTCCAGCCCCATATTACTCATCAGCGTGGTCACCACGGCTTTACCCGTCAGGCTATGACGATGCAATAAATGCTCCGCCAGTGCGGCAATCACGCGGTCGCCATCCATAATCATACCATGGGCATCGCAGGCAATCAGCCTGTCCGCATCGCCGTCCAGTGCAAAACCCACATCGGCGCCCGTTTCCACGACACGCGCACACATACCCGCCGGTTCGGTTGAGCCGCAGGCTAAATTAATATTATGCCCATTCGGCTGAATATGCATGGCCACAACGTTGCAACCCAGCTCATCCAGCAATCTCGGCGCCACGTCATAGGCGGCGCCATTGGCGCAATCCACCACCACCTTGAGCCCGTCAAGGCGGAAGCCACGCGGCAACGATGCTTTACAGAACTCCACATAGCGTCCGCGTGCATCATCCACGCGGAAAGCCTTGCCAATATGGGCAGCATCCGGGAGTGGGGGCAAATCATCAAGGCAACGCTCAATCTCCTGTTCAACCTTATCGGGCAACTTGAACCCGTCAGCGCCAAAAAACTTGATACCATTGTCTCTGGCCGGGTTATGCGAGGCGGACAGCATCACTCCAGCATCAGCGCGCAGGCTGCGTGTCAGGTAAGCAACGGCGGGGGTTGGCACCGGACCAACCAGCAACACATTCATCCCCTGCGCCGTAAGCCCCGCGCATAATGCCGATTCGATCATGTAACCGGAAAGGCGGGTATCCTTGCCAATGAGAACCTGTGGCTGATGCCCCAGATGGCGAGTCAGAACATAGCCTGCCGCCCGGCCAAGCTTCAGCGAAAACTCAGCCGTCATTGGCTCCTGATTCACCGTACCTCGCACCCCATCCGTACCAAAATACCGTCGCATCAGTTCCCTCTCTTTTGACCCGCAGATTTGCGCACCAGGCTTCCGCTCACTACAAATTTAGTGTTGGCATTCACCAGCCGGATCGCCTTGCCCATAGGACTATCCGCACCAACAGTGACCTCGAACAAGCCCTCTTTGGCCTCCGGGTGAACCGCGGTCGTTTCCACGTTTGCCAATGCATCCAGCCATACCTCCGGCCCTGTCAATGCAACAATGGGAGGCTTAACCCTTACATTCAAAGCCTTCCATCCTTCCGGCAGTTCCAGGCGCGCCTTGACCGCAATTTCTCGTTTAATCACTCGGTCCACTTGTAGTTGTAAACGGTCGGGTTGCAGTTTTTCAATGGTTAGGCCAACCGGAAGCCGAATAGCCGATATCTTCAATGCCCGCTCCACCACGCCGGGCTCTTTCAGCCCCGAAGCGTCAAGCGGCACATGTACATCCGACGTTTTCAGGCTTGCCAGCCTGGCCTGTAAGCCGCTAACGGTAACGCGCACATGATCCGGGAGGTCATTCACAATGACCATATCAGACGGAAGTCCCTGCACCTGGAGCGGCACATCCATACTCAGCGAACCCACCCCCTGACCATGGACCTGGACCCACAGCACAACCGCAATCAGCACAGCCAGAAATTTCAAACCACTGGATCTCAGGAACTTCGCTGTTTTCAGTACCATAAATTATCCCGAAACAACTGTTTGCGCGCTGGATTGTGACAATCGCCGCATCAAACGATCACACAGGGCATGATGGCCCAACGGTTCACTCATCTTTCCTTCCTCCGCCATGCGCACATGTCCCGATTCTTCGGATACGACAATGACCAGGGCATCGCTCTCTTCCGTCAATCCGATCGCAGCGCGATGGCGGGTTCCGAACTCGCCAGCCAATGCATTGGCCTGAGCCAGCGGAAGTAACACCCGCGCCGCCACGATTCTGCCATGGGGTCCTTCCCTCGGTTGTATAATAATGGCGCCATCGTGCATGGGCGCATGGGGGCAAAAAAGCGTCTGGATGACGTCGCTACGTACAGGTGTATTCATTTCCACACCGGATTCAAACAGGTGTTTCAGGCCCGTTTCACGCTCAAGCACCAACAGCCCCCCCCATCCCTTGTGGGATAATGCGAAAGCAGATTCAACCAGAGCATCGGCCAACCCGGTTCGCGCATTCGCTGTAGCCAGAGGATTGACTCCAACCTGCATCAGTGCCCGACGTATCTCATGCTGGAACAGGACTACCAGAATAATGATAAACGCCGAAAAGAATTGCCCAAATATCCACTCCGCGGTTAATAAACCGAAAAAACGCGCCAGCTCGTAAACGACAACAACCACCGCCAGACCGATCAGCATTTGCACCGCGCGCGTACCGCGTATCAGCCGAAGTATGAAATAGACCACCACCGAGACCAAGGCGATATCCACCAGGTCACGAATGCCAAAGTGCCAGCTTCCCATATTTTTCAGGATGATACGGCTGAATTGAATTCAGGCAAGGAGCAACGTATGGCCGAAGCGATTTTCACCGCTCGTCTCTGGGCTCGCACATCGTGTACACGCACCATATCGGCCCCCGTATAAACACATACGGAGACCGCAGCAGCCGTTTCAAGCTCACAATCTTCCGCCGGAGCTCCCGTCAATGCGCCCAGGAATGATTTGCGCGATACACCCATCAATACCGGAAACCCAAGCCGTTTAAGGCGCGGAATAGCCGCAATCAACGCAAGATTATCCTCCGGTTTCTTGCTGAAACCCATGCCGGGATCCAGCAAAATGGCATCTTCCCGAATCCCGGCCGCCACGCACGCCGCCGCGCGATCGGCAAGAAACGATTCCACCTCGTCCACGACATCGTCATAATCAATGTTCTGTTGCATGGTTTCAGGCGTGCCGCGCATATGCATCAAACAGACATCCACACCCGCCGACGCCACCACACCCAGCGATGCGACGTCACCCGTCAGCGCCGTTACATCATTCACCATCGTAGCGCCGACCGCGATAGCCTGTCGCATGACTTCGGCCTTGGATGTATCCACGGATACCACCATCCCGTTGCCGCACGATGCCTCAATCACGGGAATCACCCGCGCCAGTTCTTCCTTTACCGGCACCGACTTTGAGCCTGGCCGCGTGGATTCTCCACCCACATCAATAATAGCCGCCCCCGCGCGCCACATATCTTTGGCATGGCGAACGGCATCATCAAGGCATACGTGCATACCACCGTCTGAAAATGAATCGGGAGTGCAATTCAGCACCCCCATGATCCATGCATCACCCTCGGCTGGTGCAAGCCAGCGGGAGCGTTTCATCGCCATTGTGCAATCACCTCCCTATGGTTAACACCATTAAACTCGCGGAGAGAACCGTACCATAAATACGCGCACCACGGTCAGGAATGAAATAACGCCAATGGTCATCATCACTTCCGGCAGGGTATAGCTATGCAACCATAAACTCATAAGTTCGCCAATCAAGACAACAAGGGCCGCATCCAGAATGAATGTAATCTTTACCCGGCCAAGTTTAAGGTACGACTGGAGTGTCCTGATGAGTTCAAGCGAAGCAAGGATGATAACGACATCCTTAATCATGACATCGGCGCCATGCGTCCACGTCGATAACGCCGCATGATAAAGCTCCAGAAACAAGGTAGCTACGCCAGCGACAATCCATGCATAGATGGTTAACATCACGAGACTCACCAGCAGCTTGATTACTTTGCTGTGCCATTCGGAATCCAGAAAAAATATTTTATAAGTCAGGGGACTACTGGCAGCCATATCGTTCATCATTTCACCTTCCATAAAAAAATATGCGGGTCCATGTATATCCCGGCACTTTATTGAGCCTGCCCACCTTTCGGCATCTCGTCTCGTGAGGCAGGGTAGTGGCGCATGATGACAGGATGATGTCAGGCGTGTGATATTTCTTTCATCAATATTTGTTATTTTGCCTGAATTTATCGGCATGATGGAGGCGTGGCAACACCCATAGGAGCTGTAAATAAATAACATGGTCGTTTATGCGCCTGAATATGTGCCAGATTGTCGTGATGCGATTGAACAAAATATGAGATGAGCTTCTCTACATCGAGTATTTTGTGATTGAGCAGCGCGTCAAGATGGCACATAGGATGGATGGAGAAATGGACATGTTATTTATTTACAGCTCCTAAATAGCGCGCGGGTCAGGCTTCCTGGCCCGCGCCTTTTGAATGCACATGCTCGCCGGTTTCCGGCGCGGATGCACTTGGATGTTCCGGTGGTTTGGCCTTTTTCGTGCTCTTCCCTTCGGAACGGTGCAGCTTCTTACCTGCCATCACCTGGTCTATTTCATCATCCTCAAGCGTTTCAAATTCGATCAGGGCTTTTGCCAGCAGATGCAGTTCATCCATATGATCCTCAAGAATCTTCTTGGCGCGAGCATAGTTCGTGTCAATCAACTTACGCACCTCGACATCAATTTTCTGCGATGTCTTCTCGGAAATATTCTGGGTTCGCGTCACCTCACGGCCAAGGAATAGTTCAGCCTCCTTCTCGCCATAGACCATCGGTCCGAGCGTGTCCGTCATACCCCACATCGTCACCATATTGCGGGCGAGTTCCGTAGCACGTTCGAAATCATTGGATGCGCCGGTCGTCATCTGCCCCAGAACCAGCTCTTCGCCCAGACGACCACCCATCATAATGGCAATCTGATCCTCCAGGAACACACGATCATGATTATATTTATCCTCTTTTGGCAACTGTAGGGTGATACCGAGCGCCATGCCGCGAGGAATGATGCTAACCTTGTGCACCGGGTCGGCATTCTTCATGTGTTTGGCCACCAGTGTATGCCCGCCTTCATGGTAAGCCGTGGTTTCCTTCTGTTCATCAGACAGCAACATGGAGCGACGCTCGGCGCCCATCATCACCTTGTCCTTGGCCATTTCAAAATCATGCTTCCCTACATTATCCGCACCAAAACGTGCGGCATTCAGTGCCGCTTCATTCACCAGATTGGCCAAGTCCGCACCGGTAAAGCCCGGCGTGCCACGCGCCAGAACCTTCACATCCACGTCACTGGACAAGGGAACCTGTTTCATATGCACGTGCAGAATCTCCTCGCGACCATTCATGTCCGGGCGTGGCACCACCACCTGCCGGTCAAAACGCCCCGGCCTGAGCAATGCGGGATCGAGCACATCAGGCCGGTTCGTCGCCGCAACCAGGATCACACCCTCATTGGACTCAAAACCATCCATTTCCACCAGCAACTGATTCAACGTCTGTTCACGCTCATCATTGCCACCGCCAATACCGGCACCCCGATGACGCCCCATGGCATCAATCTCATCCATAAACACAATGCATGGCGCATTCTTTTTGGCCTGCGTGAACATATCACGGACACGTGACGCGCCCACACCGACAAACATTTCGACAAAATCAGACCCGGAAATAGTAAAAAACGGAACCTCCGCTTCGCCCGCAATCGCTTTGGCAAGCAAGGTTTTTCCCGTTCCTGGAGCCCCTACCAACAGCACCCCCTTGGGTATCTTTCCTCCCAGGCGGGTAAACTTCGACGGGTCGCGCAGAAACTCAATCACTTCGGTCACTTCCTGCTTGGCCTCATCGCAACCGGCTACATCATCAAAGGTAATCTTATTTTTTTTGTCCTCGTTCAACAGTTTGGCGCGACTCTTGCCAAACGACATGGCGCCACCTCGCCCTCCCATGCCACCGCCGCCCTGCATCTGACGCATAAAAAATACCCATACCGCGATCAGCAGCAGCATCGGGAACCAGGAAATCAATACGGACAGGAAAAACGGCACCTCTTCCGGCTTGCTCACATCCACTTCCACATGGTTCTTGATCATACGCTGGGTAAGGCTGGGATCGTTCGGCACCGTCACTTGGTAGGCGTGCAAATTTCCCTCCAGATTGCGGTATTGCCCGCTAATCTCATGCCCCTTGATCCTGGCCGTCTCCACCATGCCTCCATCCACCTTTTCAACGAAGGAGGAATACGACATGCCCGCGCCCTGCTTCAGAGGCGGGTTAAACATATTGAACAGGCTGACCATGGTAATGCCAATGACCAGCCATAGCAGAAGATTTTTACCCATTGAACACCAATCCTTTATTACGATCTTTATTCGATATTCCTAGAGCCGATCGCCGCTCACGAGTTTTGCAATTGGCTCCCTAGTCACGACCCACCACTTTCTATTCATCTTTAGGGTGTCGTTACAAATGTTTCAAGTGTTACAGAGTAAGGCAGTGAAGATGAAGCCATGATTAAACCGCATGATTAAACCGCACGATCCTAACCTGCATTATTCACAAATACTGCCTCTCACCGATGCAGGCTCGCCTCTGCCGCGGAAAGATGCAAGCCTTCGCTCCGATGCGACAGACGGCAGCGGGACAGGTCAATCCCTCCATGCCCTCCCTTCCCCAACCATAATTCAGCCAACACAATATGGCGCCGACCCAGTACGACCCCCTCGCCAAAGAGGGTGGACATCATACGTTGTAACACGCATGCCCTCACGGGTCTGGACATTTTCCGCCAGACATTCCATGACACACTGACCGTGCCGTTCTCCCGCCGAATTTCGGCTATGCTTGCCCGCGTATCCAGCAAAGCCGCAAGGCGGAGCGCCTGTTGTTGCCATCGGCCAAACAGGACTGTCGGATCAACGCCGCTTCGCCGTATTCCTGGAAAAATATCATACCGAATATGGTTCCGCATCAGCGACGTATCCTGATTACTTGCATCCTCCAGCCAGCCAACACCCGCCTGTCGCAATGCTCCCTGTAAGGCTGACTTTGGCACCTGCAACAATGGCCTGACAATATGCAGGTGATTCAGCGTACGTTCAGGCTTCATGCCCGCGCAACCGACCACGCCCGACCCTTGCAGCATACGCATA
The DNA here is from genome assembly GCA_964509005.1 of uncultured Zetaproteobacteria bacterium. Lineage (GTDB taxonomy): Bacteria > Pseudomonadota > Zetaproteobacteria > Mariprofundales > Mariprofundaceae > JAUZQZ01. The sequence goes on along the minus strand of CAZDWG010000001.1, from coordinate 6,557 downwards.
CAAACGGTTTCAGCCTGATCATCCCGATGATGCGCAAGGCAGAGGGTCGTGATTCCCTGATCCCTGGCCCAACATAAAAATTGCGCATACCGGGCCTTTCTCGCCGCCGCCTCGCGGTTGCGCGCAGGCGCAGCGCCAGGTCTGGCGCTGTAAAATTCAATACCCCATACACTCATCCGTCTGCCAAGGTTATCCGCCTCTCTCGCTGAATCGGCCCGCCAGCCGTGATCCACATGCCACGCAACAACCTCATGCCCTGTTCCATGCAGGGACAGCAGCAGCGCGGTCGAATCAATTCCGCCTGAAAATCCGACAGCCAATTTTCCTGGCAGGCGGCAACCTTTCAACCATGCGCATGCGGCGGGCAGGACGGGTGCGCCGCCCGCATTATTCACCCATACTGCCGCGCCTCTGGTAGTGCGTTTCACCATCCGCGACGAGCCACCGGGATAGCTCCGCTCCGGCGATCAGGCGTACAGCTCCGGATGCCGGGTCAAGCACTTCATGCATTTCAATATCGGCACCGCCCAAGCATAGCTTACCAACGCGCACAATAAATACAGGGGGCTCTTCTCCCCCCCTGATAGCCATAACAATCAGGTCAAAAGAACCCTCTGGCAGCCGGTAACCCCGCAATACCTTCCCGGCGCTGACGGTATCCACATGATATTCGCGCACATCGGCCTTATGGCGTATGGATGCTATCAATTCCGTCAATGCCGGGGTGGTGATGGCGAAGCCGCTGTTATGTAGCATCCGCGTCTGCTTATCGGTATCAACACCCACGCGCTCAAGGCGTACGTTCCCCAAAGGACGCAAATCTTCCCCGCGATCACGGTCGACAATCAATTGTCCCAGAGCATGATCCCGCGACACGCCTGAAGCCGCTTGTGCAAGTCCCGCACTGAAAGCAACGCGCAGATCCCCGAACCTCTCGTGCCTCCGCCGGGTAAAGTGCCAACGTTCGACCGTCGCCATGCACATGGATACCGGCGGCATATGACTCTCTTGCCCCATACCTTCCCACCCGGTCTCCGCGATATCCTGATACCAGTCCCATAACTGTCCGCGAATGGCAATCCCCATCCGCATAAGAGGGACAACAGGACCGCGTAACAAGCACCCCAGAGCACTGAACTCATCCAGAAAAACATCATCCTCACCTTCCAGTACGCGCAAAAGGCCGGTTAAAAATGACTGTTCCATAAAATCCTGCATGCCCGGACCATGCACCTCCGCCATACCTGCAAGATACTCCAACCATGCAACGCGCAAACATGCCTGTTTGGAGGCAAGACCTTTAGCGCAATGCAGCGGCTGGCTTAAATCCGTTTGCAGAAAAATAATATTCCCTTCCCTGTATGCCTTGTCCAACGCACGGTCAGCTTCGGGACCACGCCCGGCGCCGACCAGATCATCACGCCTGTCTTGCCAGCGATGCTCGGCCCGGCGTCTGGCCAACTCCACCTTCACATCTTCATCAAATACCCGGAAAGCATTAAGCGTTATTCCATCATGCCGCCACGGGGATTCTTTTCCTGATTTGTTCCCACCATTCATCTGATCCAGCAGCCATGCGGCAAAAGGATACTCGTGCAGAGACTGTAACGGCTTCACCAATTCTCTGCCCATCTTGGCGGGCGCGGCCAACAGTTGATTGAGCCGTCTGGCATCCAGCGCGAACTGCATCCATCCCCCCTGACCACTCTTTTCCGCCATATCCCTGATTGAAAGTCTGGCCCAACTGCGTTTGAGCAAATGATCATCCATGCGGTCCTGGCTGAGCAAAGGCAGCATGTCCGCTTCGTTCCCAGACCCCAAAGCGGAACGCAATTCCCGCATACGTGGAATCATGTCTGGCTCCAGGCCGTAGGCGGCAATCATGTGACTCGTATCGCCCAACAACGAATCCTCCGGCTGACGCTGAGAAAAAGCCATGGGTGTAACTGGAATCACCATGGCTTCATGGATCGAAATACGGATAGTATCGGGTACGCCTTCCGCATCCTTTTTCAGGAATCCCCGCACCGCCCAGAGATACATGCCGCCAAGCACACGCATCATAACAGGGTCCGTTTTCTCCACATGCTCATCGGATAGCCGTCCAATGGCCGCGCGTAACAATTTCAGGATGAGGATATTGATGGCCTGTCCCCATGGCGCGCTATCCTCATGACTCTGTTCCCACGACTTCCGCCATAAATTGTCCATCGCCCGATACAGGCCAGCACCACCCTGTTCGTCCGCGCACCAGTGATGCAGTAAATGCACGGGAAGGTGAGGAAAATGCCTGCGCAAATGTCGAATCATGGCCCGCGAGATGGCATCCGGTTGCGGCAACTGGTGGGCGGACACTTTTTCCCCGTGGACCATATAGCGGACCGTATATTCCTGAAGCCTTCGCACAGACCCGCTCAATGCCCCGATGACCCCGGAATGCAAACCGTAGGGAATATATTCGGTGGCATCCTCGCCGACCATGCGTAACGGAAACTTCCGCACATCCACATGGCAGCAACTGGCCGGGCATTCGCCGCGATTCAGGATGGGTTTGTAACAGTTCCATCGATACTGAAAATAATCTGACGATAGCATCTTTTTCTTCCCTCCCTGCTCAGCTTGTATTATGGCGATTCATGAATAACAATACCTTTCATTGCGGGGCATCCGCACGTCCCATAGCATGCGCTTTTCATGACTATGATGCCACTGCCCCACCCCTTCGCCGCTGGTGACAAAGAGATGCTCGCGAAACTCATGCACGGCGATTGGTGAATCATGCAGGTGGTCCATCTTGATCATATTCACGTAGGCCATCCGGGACGATGGATCCTCGATGACATCAATCTCGTCGTGGAATCCGGTCACTTTCTTGGTATTGTCGGGCCAAACGGCGCGGGAAAAAGCACGTTGTTGCACACCATTGCCGGGCTGGTCAAGCCGACATCAGGACACGTCAATTTATTCGGCGAATGCATGTCCCGCTTAAACCAGCGAAAATTATTAGCCCGTACAGGTTTTTTAAGCCAGAAACAGGAAACATCGTCCACCTTGCCATTGCGTGTCCGCGACGTTGTCGCCATGGGGCTTATTTCGTATGCATCACCTCTATGGCGTCAATCCGGGCCGCAGTCAACAGTGGAACGGGCGCTGCTTCTGACCGATACAGACAAGCTGGCTGAACAGGATTACAGAGATCTGTCCGGCGGCCAGCAACGACGGGTGCGCCTGGCTCGCGCACTGGCCGCATCTCCTCGCCTACTATTGCTGGATGAACCCGCTGCTTCTTTGGATACGCATGCGCGGGAATCGCTTTACAGTCTGCTTCGGCGCCTGTGCGATCAACAGGGTGCGGCTATCATCATGGTTGAACACGATATCGCAGCCATCAGCGCCTATGTGGATTCCATCGCCTGCCTGAACAGCCGTATTCACCACCATGCGATGCATGGAGAAACTATTCCGGAAGAGGTATGGCACGCCATGTATGGCGATCACATGCATGTCGTAGCCCATGATTCCCATTGCATCGGCTGCCACGATCTGGCGAAATCATGAGCGGATTCCTCGCCAGCGAAGTCATGCACTCCGCCCTATTCCCCGCAACGCTGATTGCCATCGTGGCGTCCAGCATGTCGGTAATGATCCTGGCGCACCGGCTGGCTTTTCTCACTGTCGGCGTATCCCATGCCACATTGGCCGGGCTGGGATTGGCTGTCGTGCTGTCACTGCCACTCTTACCCACGGCTGCGGCGACGGCGGTCATCGTTTCCCTGATACTGGCATCCATGTTGCGCCATCGCGGTTTGAATGAAGATGCGGGAACGGGCGCGATGTTCGCTGGCGCCATGGCTCTGGGCATCGTATTACTCTCCACGACGGACAAGAACGGAGTGGACATGCTCGGGCTGCTATTCGGCAATATCCTCAGCGTCTCGAAGAGTGACCAATACTGGCTGATATGGGGAAGCAGTATCGTGATGACCAGCCTGATATGGGCCGCGCGTCCATGGTGGAGTATCGCTTTTGATAGCACGACGGCCGCCGCATCCGGCATGGCGGTTCATCTCTATCGCCTGCTGTTGTTCTCCATGATAGGTCTGACTGTTGTTATTTGCGTCCGGCTCGCTGGCATCGTGTTGGCGACGGGGCTTCTCGTCTTACCCGCCGCCACGGCATGGTTCTGGTGCCGCGGGCTCTTCAGACTCTGGCTTGTCAGCCTGTTGGTATCCCTCATTGGCACATGGGCGGGTTTGTTCCTCTCGTACATACTGGGCTGGCCGTCAGGCGCAACTGTAGTGCTAACACTATGCGCCCTCTTTGCCCTGAGCTGGGCAGCCTCAGGGCTAAAGAAAACCGTACAGGAGACATTCTGATGGTATGCTTTTCTATGGGACAGGACACTAATGCTGCTCACCGGATTTATGCGTGAAATAGGTTGCCAGCGACACCAACAGGATACCACCACCCATGTACAGGATGTTTAACGGGTTATCGAAGGTGGTATGCAGCACATTCTTGAAGAATGTTACGACCAGAATCATCAGCACCACTTTGGCCAGACGATCCTTCAAATCATCCAGGTTGTTAATGGTCAGGATATTGTTGGCTTTCTCATCTCCATGGGCAATATCAATCTTGCTGATAAACAGCTCATACAGACCAAGGCCGAAGATAAGCAGCACGGTGCCAAGCAGGAAATCATCGACCGACGATATAATCTGCCCAACCGCTTCGACATGATAGCCGGGATGCTTAACACCCATAAATGTCATTTCAATAAACTGCCAGGCCAGGCGCACCATGTTCTCCGCTGCCAGTACAAACAGGAGCACCATGCCTATTAACGAAGAGAGGACCGCAAGAATGACAACGAAACGGCTATTCCACAGCAACCATTCAAACGCTTTTTCAATCACGCCCTGCTGATTCTCTTTCATGGCATGCCTCCCTTTTATTTATGCTCGCACAATAAATGCCGGGAAGGGAAATACCCATTCAGCCCGCACGCACTGCCGTCTGCAATAAGTCATCATCCAGAATCTTATTGTCGACTTTGCAGTATGCAACCTGTTCATCCTCAAACACTTCGACTTCGGCCACGCCATCAACGGCCAGAAGGCGCTGTTGCAGCCGTTTCGCGGCATCCTCATTGGCAACGTCAATATGTAACATGCGTGTCGCCACATGGCGGGGCGGAGCCATGGTCAACGCCGCCAGGAACCACAATACCAGCAGACCCGCAATGACATAGAAAGCTTGAGCTTCATTGTGTTGGGATGGAACATACAGAAAACCACCCAGTACGCCGCCGACAAATGCGCCAAAGAATTCACACGTATTATATACCCCCATCGCCGTTCCTTTGGCCGATGCTGGCGCAATCTTGGAAATAATGGATGGCAACGTAGCTTCCAGCGCATTAAACCCAACGAAGAACACGAACAATGATGCCGCGATAGTCCCCAACGATGCCCCCCACAATGCCATTCCTATCTGAGCGGCGGCGAGCAAACCGATGGACAACACGAACACCTGTTTCATCTTTCGCTTGGCTTCGGCGATAATCACCATCGGTATCATCAGCACGAAAGATCCGGCCATGACCGGCAAATACAACTTCCATTGCGAGGCCCCCGTCAACAGGGGGTGTGAGGGATCCATCAACACCATCGGCAACACCACGAACATCGCCGTCAATGCAGCATGCAACACGAACACACCGAAATCCAGCCGCAGTAACTCGCCGTTGGCCAGCACCTTCCCCAACATACCGGCGGTCATCTCCGCATCACGGTGGTGCACTTGGCGTTTTGGTTCGGGAACGACGAGATACAGGAACAGGATACTGGCAAGCGACAACACCGCCGTCAGCCAGAAGATACCGGACACGCCTATAAGATGCCCGAGAACAGGTCCGGCCACCATGGAAACCATAAAGGATACACCAATGGTCATACCGATCATGGCCATGGCCTTGGTGCGGTGTTCCTCACGTGTAAGATCAGCCACCAACGCGATAATGGCGGCGGCAACCGCGCCCGAGCCCTGAATGACCCTGCCCAGCAATACACCATTAATGGAATCAGACGAGGCGGCAACGACACTGCCGATGGCAAACAGCAGCATACCCGCAGCAATCACCGGTTTGCGTCCGATCCGGTCGGACAGCATGCCAAACGGGATCTGCAACAAAGCCTGGGTTAAACCATATGCACCCAGTGCAATCCCCACCAGCATCGGGTGTTCGGCTGCACCCTTCAAGCCATGCGCATAAGGTGAAAATACTGGCAAAATAAGGAATAAACCGAGCATGCGCAGCCCGAAAATGCCCGCCAGCGACACCGCCGATTTACGTTCCTCCGGCGTCATGGATTCAGCTTTGACCTGTTTCCGGCTCATATGGGAAACCTCCTTACCGTTTAGTGGCGGGCATGCTGATAACGAAGGGGAGCGTATGCAAGCGCATCATTTACCCCTTTTATGGTGAAATGCAGAAGAAAACAGGGACAGTATATCCTTTTCTTACATTGAACGTATTGTAACTACTCAGCACC